>JACQVI010000151.1 GCA_016209795.1 Ignavibacteriota bacterium | reverse complement strand
CTATATATTCGTACAAAAAGTTGAGACAAGTTTCAGACTGAGTAGATTAACCTGCTTTACCCGTTGACATGGCTTTCTCGTATATGAGGGAACCAGCTTTGTAAACCTTTAATACAATCTGAGTAAGTGCAGGTGTTTTGTCATTGAAAACAACATAATATTGGTTTTTACCGACACTTGATAGTTTAACCTGATCCTTGTCGATTGCTAAATTACTAGCCTCGGTATTGACTTTCTTGAACATACTAAAATCGAGGTCATTCCGATCAAATTCTAGTACCAATGCTATTTCTTCAGTCGATTCTAAAAGAATATCAGCCAGTACCGCGTCATTGGTGTATTTTAACGTAAAGGCACCCTCAACATCACTTGTATGAATTTCAAGCTGATCTGCCAGTTGAAAATTGGCAGGTGTGGTATCTCTCATCATAGTGCCGTAGAGGGTAGAAATATCCACACTGCGATTACGACTCAGTGTACTGTATAATATCGAAAAACTTACTATTCCGATAGCCAAGCCTGCAACAAAAACATAGGCATATCGCAACTGAAATGCAAAATTAGGTAATCGTAGACGGAGTTTGAAAAATTCCATCCTTTTTTTGGTGGACAACTTATTAACCGGAATGGAATTTAAAATAAGTTTTTCCAGACTTTTAGGAGGATCAATCTTGGGAGTTTTGTCCAATATGTTTGAAAGTGAGTATAAATCCTCAAAAAGTTTTTGAGTTTCTGGATTTTTTGACAAATGCTCACTTAATACGGTACTTTCTTCCGGAGAATTTACTCCATCTATCTCTCCGTGAATCAATTCAATCAATCGATCATGTGTCATATAGTAAACCCCTCTTTCATTAATAAGCCACGTAGTAATTGACGAGCGGTGAATAATCTTGATTTGACAGTTTTTTCCGGAATATCAAGAACATAACTAATCTCTTTATAGGATAGATCCTGAAAATGACATAAGACGATAACAACTCGATAATCAAGATTAAGACGCATAAGGGCATTCTGAATCTTATCTTGTATTTCCAAGTCATCATAACTTTCATAGGGAGTTTTGTCTCGAGAGATTATCGATTCATCAACTTCGTCAGTGTGCTTCCGCTGACCAAGAAAATTAAGCGATTCATTGACTGCAATTCGATAAAGCCAACTAAAAAATTTGTAGCGTTTGTTAAAAGTGTATAAATTTTCATATGCCTTCACAAACACAGATTGCGTGACTTCTGTTGCGTCATCATAATCATTTAAAATACGAAAAGCAGCGTTGAATATCGTCTTGTGATATCGTTGAACAATAAACCTAAAGGCATTTTTATGACCATTCAGACATTGTTGAACTATCTCAACGTCGCTTTCTATCATAAATACAACCAAACTCCTTAAAAGTTGGTGTTATTCAATCTCAAAAATGTTGTTAAATCCAGCATAGTGGAAAACGTCCCAAATATGCTTATTCATATTGATTAATTTGAGGCGCTGCCCTGATTCGTTTAATCGTTTCTGAGTCATCAATAAAACACCCAATCCAGCACTGGAAATATATTCTAAGTCCTTAAAGTCCACGGTACTGGATTTTTCAATTTTATTGAAAATACTCTTAGCTTTCTCGACCTGTGAAGCATCGAACCGTCCAGACAGTAATATCTCACCATTGTCAGATATTGTGACATCAAACATTGTCTCACCCCAGATTTTTAAAAACTGTTATTCTACAGGTGCGATTTTCATATTCGTAGTTAATACGATCAACCATCTTTTTTACCAGATGGATACCTAACCCTCCGACCTCTCGACGTTCCAATGGTTTTGTAATGTCAAGATCACCAACCTTTGTGAGATCAAAAGGCTCAACATCATAATCAACCAATTCAACAACTACATGTTGACCATTTTTTTTCAAACTTATGAGAATATCATTTTCATGACCAACATTATACTTGATCATATTGGTAAATAACTCCTCTACAACAAACTTAATGGAGAAAGAAATTGAGTCGTCCAACTGTGAGGTCAAAACAAAATGGTTGATGTAATCAAATATCTTGTCTAAGGACTTGACGTCCCTTTTAAATTTCTTCTCCATTCACTAATATATTGTGCCCTAAAGGGTCCTTAGTTATCTGGAAACTATAAACCCTTTGATAGTAAAAATGAAGTCCTCGACTGTTACATCAATGATCAAATGTCTCTCAAAAGTTAGTTTCCCAATGAATAACAAAATCCAAAGGTTCTTCACCCCCTATGCTTTACAAAGCTATCTTGACGTGAATGGAAATTGAATAAAGGTAAGCAATAATCAGAGCAGTGTCAAGTAACATGGTTGAAATTGTTGAATTCTATTCTTAAATTTTACATATTTTATACAATATTCAATATTTTCTTTCTCTGCTTAAAGGAAAGGCAAAAGAGTTAGCGCCCTTAGCTCAACTGGATAGAGCATCAGACTTCGGATCTGAGGGTTGGGGGTTCGACTCCCTCAGGGCGCACAGATTCGATTTTACATTGTTGATTTGTGATTTTGGTTTGAGAGGGTAGGCTGTTTTTACTACTTCTTGAGTTTCCTTTTCCAAAACTGAATTGCCTTACTCACCTCTCTGGGTGCTGTAGAGCCCAATGATTTTTTCTCATGTAAGGAAGTCCGAGCATCCAAAATTTGATAAACATCTTTTCCGAAGAACTTTGAATGCTTTTGATAGTCCTTGAGAGATAAGTCCTTTAACGATATCTTTTTCTGCATACAGAATTGCACGATATTCCCGACAATTGCATGTGCCTTACGAAATGGTAGTCCCTTGCGCGCCAAATAATCCGCCAGCTCTGTAGCAAGGAGAAAATCTGAATTCAATTCTGTTTCAAATCGCTTCGTGTCGAACTTCACAGTCCTAAACATTGTTGAGAAAACAGAAAGACAAGCAACAACAGTATCTGCGGCATCGAACAGGGACACTTTGTCTTCTTGCAGATCACGGTTGTAGGTAAGCGGAAGTCCCTTCATGACCGTCAGTAAAGCTATCAAATTTCCGTACATGCGCCCAGTTTTACCGCGGATCAGCTCAGCCATGTCGGGATTCTTCTTTTGCGGCATGATGCTGCTGCCCGTAGTAAAGGCATCATTAATTATAAGAAAGTCCCACTCTTTTGAACTCCAGAGTACAAGTTCCTCGGACAATCGGCTTAAGTGCATCATCGTAATTGCACACGCCGCAATAAACTCAATTTGGACATCGCGATCACTCACGGCGTCTATGCTGTTTTCAATGATGCCACCAAAACCAAGTTTTCGAGCCGTAAATTTTCGGTCAATCGGAAATGATGTTCCGGCTAACGCAGCAGCTCCAAGCGGCGAGCGACTTACTCGTTTCACGCAGTCATCGAATCGCTCATAATCTCTACCTAACATTGAAACATATGCTAATAAGTGATGAGCAAGTAACACCGGCTGCGCTCGCTGAAGATGAGTGTACCCGGGCATGATGACATCTTTGTATTGCTCAGCTTTTTTGAGAAATGTCTTCTGAAGCTGACGAAGATATTTCTGTATGTTTAGTATAGTTCGACGAAGATACAATCGTTCATCGAGCGCAATTTGGTCATTACGACTGCGAGCAGTGTGCAGTTTTCCTCCAAGTTCTCCAAGCTTTTCAATTAATCTATGTTCGATTGCCATGTGGATGTCTTCGGCAATCAATCGTTTTGATCCTCGTGCATGCTCATTGAAGGAAATTTTACCCATTTCAATCTCACGAAGAATTTCCAGGAGAGCTTTCTTAATCTGCCTTGCCTCATGGGTTGTAACTATCTTTTGCTTGGCAAGCATCGCGACATGCGCAAGGCTTCCTTCGATATCCTCACGATACAATCGCTTATCAACGGCAAGCGACGAGGAAAACTTTAGAGCTTGAGGATGAAGCTCTTTATGAAATCGTCCATTCCAGAGCGTCATGGAAGGAACCCAAACTAAGAATGAATTTTTGAATGGGGACGCTTCTTACGGGTTAGCCCGTTTTTTTGCACCTGACGAAATGTTTTCAACGGCAAGCCAAAAATCTTGATGAATCCTGACGATGCTTTGTGGTCGAATTGATCTTCTTCACGGTATGTTGCGAGTTTTGCACTATACAAGGAGTAGGGTGATGTTCGTGCAACAACCGTCATAGCCCCTTTGTACAGTTTCATCTTTACAGTACCTGTAACGGTTCTCTGTGTTTCTTCCACAAAAGCATCGAGAGCATTCTTCAATGGAGAATACCAGAGACCGTTATATACAAGATTAGCATATTCCTGTGCAATCAGCGATTTGAAATTGAATACCTGCTTATCAAGCGTAAGCCGCTCAAGTTCCGTATGCGCAAAATGCAAAATTGTCGCCGCTGGAGCCTCGTAAATTTCTCGTGACTTAATTCCGACGAGACGATTCTCCACAAGATCGATCCTTCCTACACCATGAGCACCACCAATATCGTTGAGTTTGTGAATGAGTTGAACAGCATCCAACTTCTTGCCATTCAATCCAACAGGAATTCCTTTTTCAAAGCTTATCGTAACATATTCAGGCTTATGAGGTGCTTGCTCTGGTGCAACTGTATGCTGAAACACATCGGTAGGAGGCTCAACCGTTGGGTCTTCAAGGATGCCGCATTCGATGCTTGTTCCCCAAATATTCTCATCAATCGAGTATGGACTTTCAACTGTTGCCTTCACCGGAATCCTATGCCTCTTGGCGTAATCGATTTCCTCTTCGCGAGATTTGAACTCCCATTCCCGCAACGGTGCAAGAACTTTCAGATCAGGAGCTAATGCTGCAATTGACACTTCAAATCGCACCTGATCATTCCCTTTGCCTGTGCAGCCGTGAGCTACCATAGTGGCTTTTTCTCTTCGTGCAACTTCAACAAGCAGTTTGGCAAGCAATGGTCGACCGAGCGCAGTAGCTAATGGATATGCTTTTTCATACAATGCACTTGCTTTCAAAGCTGGAAAGATATATTCTCTAACAAATTCCCTCTTCACATCCTTGATGTAAAACTTCCATGCCCCGGTTTTGTAAGCCTTTTCCTTCAAACCGGCAAGTTCTTTTGCCTGACCTAAATTTCCTGTCACCGTGATGATTTCCGCATGGTATTTGTCTTTCAACCACCTGATCATAACTGACGTATCAAGTCCACCAGAATATGCAACGACAATTTTTTGCTTCTTCTCAACGAGTTGAGTTGTCAACATTATTTCCCTTCGATTAATTTTTCTTTCAGAGACTTCAGAATGTGTTTGGTTTTCTTGTGCGAGATAGGAATCACCAGCAAGGTGTTATCTCCGGCGATGGTGCCAATAATATCAGTATGTTTTTGAACATCAATAAATTCCCCCACTGAGCTTGCACAACCGGGAAGCGTTTGTACAACAATCATACTTTCATTAGCACTGATCGAAAGTACTTCCGCACCAACGACAGGACGAAGTATTTCTGCTTCAGCCGTGGGCTGGACAATATAGCGCATTCCATTATTAGATGCTACACGAACAATGCCAAGCTCTTTCAGGTCGCGCGACAACGTCGCCTGAGTAACAGGAAACCCCCTTTTTCTTACCTCACGGCGTAACTCATCTTGATTGGAAATCGGTGAGGTATTGATGATTTCTCTGATTGCAAACTGTCGAGCTTGCTTTGTCATTGCGTCTCATAAGGTGAATTCTGTGGAAACTTCATGATGCACTGCTTGTTCTGGCATCTTATAACCAAACAAAAACGCTATGATCGCTTTTTGAACATGCAGCCGATTTTCTGCTTGCTCCAACACTATCGACTGATCTCCTTCGAGAACATCTGCAGTGATTTCTTCACCACGATGAGCCGGTAAACAGTGCATGATAACACAATCAGGACGAGCAACTTCCAATAACTTCAAATCAATTTGATATTCCTGAAAAGCCTCCTTCCGTTTTGACGCCTCTTGTTCCTGCCCCATGCTTACCCAAACATCTGTGTACAACACATCTGCATCCTGTGTGGCTTCAAATGGATCTCGTATAAGTTCAATTCTACTCATACCGGCTTGCTGAGCAGAAGCGAGAATGTTTGCGTTTGGTTCATAGCCTTCAGGGCAGGCAAGGACAAAATGCAAAGGAATTTTTCCCGCCAGCTCTAACCACGAGTTGACAATGTTATTCCCGTCTCCTATGAATGTAATCTTTGTCGAGCTGGAAATCAAGCCACGCTCAAGTAATGTAAACGCATCCGCCATGATTTGACACGGATGTGAAATATCCGTTAGTGCATTGATCACAGGCACTGAAGCATACTCGGCAAGTGTTTCAATGGTTTCGTGTTTTATAGTTCGAGCAACAATACAATCGTTATAGCGTGAAAGTACCTCAGCAATATCGCGAACACTTTCTCTGGTTGACAATCCAACCTGCTGTTGCGAAAGAAACACCGCATGCCCACCTAACTGCGAGATACCAACCTCGAACGAAACATATGTACGCAGCGAAGGTTTTTCAAAAATGAGAGCAACTGATTTATGTTCAAGTGGACGAAAAGAACATGGTTGTTCAACTTTTAGCCACTGTGCAAGCCCAAACATCTCAAAGAGTTCAGCGTCTTTGAAGGAACTGATTGAAATGAAATCTCTTTTCATGCTGTCACCTGTCAAGTTGTGGAAATTGATGTCTCAAGTAGCTCTGTGCCAACACCTTCATCAGTGAATATTTCTAAGAGGAGCGAGTGCTTTAAGCGTCCATCGATAAGATGAATCTTGTTGACCCCCGCCTTGAGAGCTTGAAATGCCGACCGAATCTTAGGAATCATCCCATCGCTGATAACACCAGATTCGATAAGATGATTTGCATCCTGCTGATTGATACTGTGTATAAGAGTCCCATTGACAAAGACCCCTTCCACATCGCTGAGATAGACAAGTTTCTCCGCTTTCAAGGCTGCTGCGATACTAGCAGCAGCAATATCAGCATTCACATTGTACACTTGCCAACGATCATCAATACCCAGTGGTGCAATAACAGGCATGATGCTATGATTCAGCAAGAGATTCAGATACGTTGTATTGACCCCAACAACCTCTCCGACGAAACCGAGATCATGTCCACTTTCAGAAAACTTTTTCACACGCAACATATCGTCGTCAATACCGCAAAGTCCGACAGCTTCACCATCATGCTGGTTAATTCGTGCAACGATTTTCTTATTTGTTTTTCCTGCGAGCACCATCTGAACCACTTCAATCATAGCTTCATCGGTATAACGCTGTCCATCGACAAATCTGGATTCGATGCCAAGTTTGCTTGCAATATCTGTAACTTCTTTACCGCCGCCATGCACGATGACAACCTTGATGCCAATCTTCTTAAGCAGTGTAACATCCTGGGCAAAAGTTTCTTTGAGCTCATCATCGATCATTGCCGCACCACCGTATTTGATAACAAAAATTTTGCCTTCATACCGCTGAATATACGGGAGTGCTTCGATGAGCACTTCGGTTTTTACCTGTGTAGATGGTATCATACGTTACGTCCTATAATTTGCATTGATGGCAACATAGTCTTCCGAGAGATCGCATGTCCAGAACGTTGCCGAAGCGTTACCTTGATGCAAATCCACAGTAATCGTGATCTCATTTTGGACCAGAACTTTTTTCGCCTCGCCCTCCGAGAAATCGATCTGATAATTCCGACGGAGAATCGGAACGGCACCAAAGAAAATTTCCACATCTCCGGGATTGAAGTCGATGCCGGAATACCCGATCGCCGCTAAAATTCTTCCCCAATTTGCGTCTTCGCCATGAATTGCCGTTTTGACAAGATTAGAATTTGAAATTGCCTTTGCAGCTTGGAAAGCACTCTTTTCTGAAACCGCACCTTGCACACAAATTTCGATAAACTTCGTTGCCCCTTCTCCGTCCTGCACAATCATCTTTGAAAGTTTGACAAGGACATATTCCAACGCTTCATAGAATTGTTGGTAAGCGGAATCGAAAGCGTTTTTCAGTTCATCGTTCCCCGCCATGCCGTTGGCAAGAATCACAGCCATATCATTCGTGCTAGTATCGCCATCCACAGAAATACGATTGAAGGATCGATCAACTGCTCGTTTCCATGATTGCCGTAACAATGGAACAGCGATGTTGGCATCAGTTGTTACAAACGCAAGCATTGTTGCCATATTGGGTGCGATCATGCCAGATCCTTTTGCCATCCCACCTATCGTAACATCAATGCCACTAAGATTTACTCGAACAGCTATCTCTTTTGGAAACGTATCCGTCGTCATAATCGCTTCAGCTGCTGCTCGGTTTCCTTCAACGCCAAGCATCGACGCAGCTTCCACAATGGCAGCTTGGATTTTTTCCATGGGAAGATACTGCCCTATCACTCCCGTTGAAGAGACAAGCACCTCTCGTTCGGGAATATTGAGCGTCTGTGCGACGCACTTCACCATCGACCACGCATCATTCAGTCCTCGTTCACCTGTACAGGCGTTCGCATTGCCACTATTGATCACGATCGCCCGACAGCGTGAGGAACTTTTCAACTGCAATTTGTTAACGATTACTGGCGCTGCTTGCACTTTGCTTGTTGTAAATACGGCTGCTACAGACGAAGAAGCAGAGGAATACAGAAGCGCCAAATCTTTTTTCATTCGTTTGACGCCACAATGAATCCCAGAGGCTTGAAATCCCTGCGGTGCCGTCACGCCGCCAGAACATTCACTAAACATGCTGCATTTCCCTTACCTGGTGATTGACAAACGTTGATGGAAAAAATCCTTGTGTTTCGGGAAGGCCGTACATAATATTCATATTCTGAATCGCCTGACCTGATGCGCCTTTTATGAGGTTATCGATGACAGAAATGATGATGAGTTTCCGTATCCGATGCTCGACAAAGACGGCGATGTCACAATAATTCGTATAGAGAACATCTTTCGCTTGGGGAATCTCTCGCCTGATTCTGACAAAAGGCGCCGCTTTATAAAATTGTTCATACAATGAAAGCACTTCTTGATTTGTAAACGACGATGTAAGATCAGCATAAATCGTCGTATAGATTCCTCTCGTCAATGGAACAAGATGTGGTACAAACGTAACCGACACCGGTCTTCCCGTTGCCTTCTCAAGAACCGTTTGAATTTCCGGTATATGCTGATGAGTGCCAATTTTGTAGGCACGAATATTTTCATTAACTTCCGAAAAACTCAGTTCAAGCGAGGCTGTTCTTCCAGCGCCGGATATTCCTGATAATGAATTGATCACAATTCCACTTGTAGAAATAAGATTAGACGTAAGTGCAGGCAAAAGAGCAAGGATAGCACTTGTAGGATAGCAACCAGGATTTGCAAGAAGACGGGCTTTGGCGATCAAGTCTTTGTTTATTTCTGGAAGACCATAGACAGCTTCGCCGAGTAAATGAAGCGCTGTGTGATGGTGATTGTAAAACTGCTCATAGAGTTGCACTGAAGGAAGCCTGAAGTCACCGCCAAGATCGATAATACGATTAACGTTGTTCATGAGACGAGGAACTATATTCATTGCCTCACCCGATGGAAGTGCAATGAATGCGAGATCGACAAAGTCCTCTTCGAGACTCTCAAGTGGCTCAAAGACTAATTCTGACCGTTTGCTTAATGCTGGAAAAAGTTCATCAACGCGTTTGCCAGTGGAAGAGTGAGCAATGACATGCCCGATGGTAACGTCCTCTCGCTGAACAAGCAATCGGAATAACTCAGCGCCCGAGTAGCCAGATGCACCGATGATGGCAATTCTGATCAAACTGTCTCCTGAAAATGAAAGTTGCATAAATATACATTATTTTGTATTATTATGCAAGTCTTTTTAAAAATTTTTTCTTGAAAGGT
>JACQVI010000154.1 GCA_016209795.1 Ignavibacteriota bacterium | reverse complement strand
GAGCTTGCACGCGTTCATGTCGCCAGGGTTTTTCACCGAATTTGCAAAATATTAGCGTACTCCCTTTTCATTTCCACGGTTGACCGACAAGATCGCACGCACCTGCGCGGTGCGCACGCGGGACTTCAAATCGGCCAGCAGCGGAGCGTAGCCAGACGGCAACGCGGTGGCCTGGGAAACTCGGCGACTTGTGCTCATGGCGTACAATAAAGAAAAAAAGGCTCCTGACCCTATATTCCCTTCGAAAATAACGTTTGGTTCCACCCTCCATCTTTGGCTAAAAGTGACAGAAGTCGCACGAGAAGATCCGGTCTACCTTATCTCCGTAGCACTCATAAATCGTGGCATTGGGAATCCGCAGCTGCTTTTCGCACTCATTCGTGAGAATTGTTGCCCGATGGATGCCGTCGATTATGACTCTTTTATCTCTTTGCGTGTCATATGCCGAGATGATTATGTTACCCGTAAATTCTCCTTGTCTGGTAAATTCCGGATCATTCTGCTTATCAGAAGCGAACTCCTTCAACGTGTAGTTTTCGGCGTCCTCACGCTGCCATTGCTTGTCATTCTTGTATCTCACCAGATAACAGGAATCCGCGAAGTGGTTCCATTGGTCGTAGGAATCAATTGAGCACTGCCTAGTGCATAGCCCGATGATCTTGAATAAACAAAGCAGATCATTATCAGTCACCAACCGCACAACATACTGGTTTAAAACAGCGATCCTTCCGAGCCAGATCACCTGTGTCGCTTTCCTGGTTTCATCTATGTAAGTTTTTTCGAGCAATGGATTCCATCGCCCTGTAAATGTCTTGACCACGATTCTAAGAGACCCCGCTAAACACGGAATTTAACCCTGCCGTAGATATAATCCAACTGATCGAAGACATGGTGGTGGGCCTTGGGCTGTGAGAAGAATCCTGCCCCTTTTTTTTCGGCTCATATCATCTTCATCAGATTGATTGGCTCGGCCAGAACTTGCTGTCCTTGTGGAGTCTTGCCTTTCTCGAAAACGCACTGCCAGTACTCGTAGTTCTGCTTGCCACCGAAGACAGTGGAAGAGAGGGAAGTGTTCAACCACAACGGCAGATTACTGAAATTTCGGACAAAAGCCCTGATCCGTTCCCACAAAGGAACTGGGAACTGGTACTGGAACAGCTTGCTCTCCTCTATAGGCGCACCCTGCATTATGAAGTAGTTACGTGTTATCTGGGATACGTATTTGAGCCAGTTCCAAAGGAGTTCTTCTCTGCTCATCCGAAAGGCTCGGACGTGCTCCAAAGGCAGCGATTCACCTGCCTGAAGTCGGTTTTCGATTCGGTATGTACCGATGTCCGTATCGTATTTCCCGATGTAGATTTCCTCGGCGATGATATTCATCAGTTCTAAAATTTGCTCCTTTTCCAGTTCTCGTGGATTCTCACCGCTTTCCAATTGGTAACTGATGGGTGTGTCAAGGACGTCCTGAAAGATAAAGAAAGAGTAAAAAGTCTTTTCAACGGAGGAGTATGAAAGTGGGCGCTCTTTGCCCCGCCCACCGAAGTCTACGTAATCCTTGAGTTTGTTGTCAGGGTTGTGCGTGATTGAATCCCTGACTGCATCCAATATGTACCGCTTCATTTCTTTTGATTCACCCTTGAAAAACTTCACAAGGTCGCGTTCCGAAAAACTGAAGTCGTCTTCGGTGAGGCTCAATTCCTGTTTGTACCGTTCCACACGGTCAACGTATAAAGCACTCCCGAGGTGCCTCTGGACTGACTTGTCAAAAGCCACTTGGCGCAGGGTCGTGCCAGCATTGGTGTTGGCGGTGAGCAATACGTCCTTGTCAGGATTGACGAAGATGCGAACAGGGAGTTCTCGGACCCCAAGGAGAACTTGTGCGGCGGCTTTGTGCTGACCATCGAAAATGCGAACCGGACATCTGCCGTTCTGCGAAGGCGCAATCCATCCGAGGGCAATATGGAGTTGAGGCCGCTTTTGGTAAAATTCCTCCACCAGCTTCGAGATGTTTTGACCTATGGAGCGTGGGTTAATCTTCTCGTCATGGTGGAGGTACTCGATTGGGAATTTGGCAAAGAAATACGCAAAACTACTCAGGTCATCCGTGTAGAGCGGTGCGTCTACAACGGAATTACTACCCACGTCCGGCATAGTGAAACGTGCCGATTGTCCATCTACGGTAACTGGCAGTTCATACTTTGAGCCGCCACTGAGCTTCAGGACATCGTCGAGATTCGGATTCCGATTGTCCTTCCCGGTTTGCTCCTTGAGTTTGCTGAAACGTTGGAGAATCCGTGCCACTTCAAGGTTGGCCGCTTGCTTTGAGCGATTGCAGCTCGCATGTGTGAGAGCGAAGTTCGACGGGTCGTCCTTCCCGCCGACCTTGATTGGGACGACATGGTCGATGTCTATCGAGTCCTTGTGGAGGACAAAATCAACAGGTTCCTCGCAGATGAAGCATTTCCCCTTTTGGGTCTTGTGGAGTTTTTCGGTCAGCGCCTCGCGCTCTCCGGCTGAAAGCCGATTAAGATAAAGCGAACTCATTGTCTCAATCCTTTCTTCTCATATGCATGCCAAGCTGTCGAGTATATTGTTCGGCGTAGTTCAGGTTTACTTCGGCGTAGCCTGGCTCTAACCATCTAGCACTGAAAACGTTCCTATAAGAATTTCAATACGTTTGCAGAATATCTTATATCCCGAGCCCATGACAAATGGCACACCCCACTTCGGCATATCCACCCTTTTTTATCTAGGCTTCACTTCGTATTTTTTCTTCTACGATCTTTATCTCCTCTTCTG
>JACQVI010000148.1 GCA_016209795.1 Ignavibacteriota bacterium | reverse complement strand
ACAAACATAAAAGGAGAATAGACTATGAATCTCGAATCATTATTGATAGGCGAATCTTCAACCATAAAAAGGCTGAGAAAAGAGATTCCTAAACTGGGAAGATCGCAAAAACATCTCTTGATCAAAGGCGAACCCGGAACAGGCAAGGCATCCTTGGCAAAATTAATCCACCAAGCCTCGAACTCGAGGGGATCGTTGGTTGTTCTAAGTCCTCAAGCAGTAAGTGAACAAGAGATTAACCAATCTTTTGATCAATCCACAAAAGGAGCAAGCAGAGTATTGATTCAAAATATCGAAGAATTCTCATATCTGGCTCAATCAGCAATCCAATCGTCCATTGAGAAATTGCCAAAAAAACCCTTTGTGCAAGTTATTGTTACAACGAAGGGGAACCTCGGAGAATTACAGAGAGAGGGCAAGATCATGCCTGAGCTTTATCAGCTCCTGAAAGACTTCGAAACTATTGTGATGCCGCCGTTAAGGCAAAGGGTAGAGGATATTTCCCTGCTTATAGAGCATTTTACCAAGGTTGCATGCCAGAGCCTCGGGGTGAAGCTCAAGCTTATTGACATTAATACACTTGATTTTTTAGTCAGAAGGGAGTGGAAAGAGAACATTCAAGAGCTGAAATCTGTTGTAGAGCAAGCGGTGTTTATGTCTGAAGGCAAAGAAATTGAATTGCCTGAATACCTCTATGATGAGCAGACACTGGTAGGTGAAATGATGGCAAGCATCAGGGCAAGAAGGGCATTCCGTTTCGATAAGTCATTAGCTAATTTGGAGAAGACGTTGATCGAAAGAACACTGGATAGCGTAGGCTTTAATCAGGTGCGTGCCGCAGAGATCCTCAATCTGTCAGAGGCAAATTTCCGTTATCGGTTGAAGAAGTTTAAGATTCAGCAAAAGACTGAAAGACTCAAACCCTCCACAGGATCCAAGAGTTGACGGTCCTTACTCTGAGAAAGCTAATGTCATGGCTTCACCAGAGTGTTTTTACATAGATAAAGAGTGTTGCAGGCTATATTGTTCTTTTAGTCACTCTCACTCCAATAGTTTATAGGCTTGAACTGTAAACGGCTGCTTCAAATCTATTCTTTACTGATTCCGCGTAGATCGACACCAACGGGTGTTAACGGATGCTTCCATTGAGACTAACCTGAACCCAAATAGACTTCTCACTCTGGCTTCGCCTACGCTCGAAGACAATTTGTGTTGAAAGGCAAACACTTCATGCTCTCCCGCTGAGGGGGGATCCGCTGAAGAGTTTGTGGATCTGAACCGCTTTTCTCTTTATCAATTTACTCTCCTTCCAAACTTTGTCTTAACAACCAATCGTTCATTTCCACCCCTACCCACCATCCGCTCGTCAAGGGCAAGTCGTTCCTTCGTTTCACTTTGTCACTTTAAATCCTGATTGCTATCGTGACCCTTGACAAGCATCCCAGCACAACCGAGAAGGTAAAAAGCCCTCTGTCGAAGCGGTTCAACTAAAATCGTGCAAACCTCTTAAATTCATAAAAAAGGTGAAGTAGTTCTATAGAGTACTTTTTCATTCACATTTAGCGTTTCAAGGGATAACCTAGGTCGAATTGAGGTTTAATATTCTATTAACTTTACTGAAGAGTTCTCCAACATCGAATGGTTTCTGTATCAACTCATCTGCACCCATCTCTTTCGCCCTCAGAGCGTTGGCTTTACTCCCGTATGCCGTAAGCACTACCACTCTAACACTCGGTAACTGTTGCTTCACATACACCAAGACATCCCAACCATCAACCTTAGGCATCTTGAGATCAAGTATTACCAGATGCACTGTTGTCTCATGAAGTGTTACAATCGCCTGTTCCCCATCTCTTGCCCTTAAAACGCGGTAGCCCATCTCAGAAAGTAAAGCACTGAGTATCTGTAGAAGCTCGTCGTTATCATCAGCAAGCAAGATTGTTATCTTTTCGTTTGGATCCATAATGGTGTTGAGATGTCGTCAGAATTCAAACTCTCTATAAAAGGTTGTCCGGTCAAGATGGCCGTAACCCAAGATTCGAGGACCAGCACTCTCAGCCAAATTGAGCCTTTCATTCTTGGTTCCTTGTCTCGCTTGGACAGATTATCAAGATCTCATTATGCATACAACTGCAGTCTATTGGATTATCACTGTAAGCTTGCGTAGCTCTCTCAAAATCATATCCTGCTCTCGATTGATCTCCTTGAGCCTTTTTTCTAAAGTCCTGACTTTTTTGTGCGATTCTACTAGCGCATCGAACCGATCTCTAAATTGAGCCACATGAGTTGTTTCTGGGCTTTGGCAAGCGACTGTGTCCTCTGTTATCTTATGTAGGGAGCCCTGTACACTTCGCTCGAATCGTAGCAGAGAAGGATTCTTCTCTGATAACGGCGTCGTTATGATCTTGATGTCATTGGCTAAGTTATCGATAGCAACGCCTTTTTTTATTTTGAATGTGAAGGTTCGGTTTACTGGGGGTGACCGTAAGACATCTCCCTGCCGATCGGTATTTAATTCGATTTGCGCAGTATAGGCACCATCCGAGAACCCAACATCGCCAACCTCAAATTCAAAGCGATGATTCAGCGAATGGTAAACAGCAACTTCCCGTTTGCGATCAACGAGACAATGTCCATCTGCTCCCCAGAGAGAACAGACAATATTCCCCCGATAAGCTGCATTTCCTTCGCGCTGAAGAGCTACCAACAATCGTAGTCTCTTGCCTCGCACTGTAGCTGAAATATTACGGATAGAGATCCCAGTCCAAGCAATGCCATGTCGATAATTCACACTTAGGATGTATTGATGAATTTCTTTTGTATTCAACCTTAATCGATCTGGACTTTCATTGGTCTGATAGAGGGAATCGATTGACCGAACGATCAGTTTTGGTCTGAGCCAGTACTCGCCATCCGGCAGTTCTTCCGGCGGTTCTGCAACAATCGTAACCACTTGGTACTCATTAGGTGCAAGTTCGAAGTGACAAGGATAAACTCTCACCCAGGAACGCATCGATGACTCTACATTATTCGTAGAATCAATGAAGCGGAATGATATGTTTCCGTCATTGTCCGATACAGGATATCCAAACGAAAGAGAAACATCGACAATTTTTGCGTCTATATCACCGTTCACAATGGTAACTCTTCCTCGCGGATTCATTTTGCTAAAGTATAGTGTCGTCGGAGAAATAGTCACATCGGCTAACACCCCATCAGTCCATTCGGAAAGCAGCAAGAAACTAAGAATAATTGACATGACAATCGTTTTTCCACGACCTCGTACTACAAATTGAGAACCAACGAGATCGCACATGAGTTTACGCACTGTTCTATATCTTTTCATTGAAGTCCTTCCTGCAAAAAGTACTCCTCAGTCTACAACAGACACGACGAGGAGAATACTGGATCCGCTTTCAATGCCTCCCCACTCAGATGGGTGTTGGTCATCGGCTTGCGGCGTACGGATGTACAGGTTTCCATCAGATCCCAGAATTGCAGCAACTCCCCGTGAGTGATTGCAATACATATCCTCGATCTTGAAGCTTAGCGGAGTGGATTTGTAAGCTGAAGGTTCACTCTCAACGACGCCCTGTCGTGGTGGAAAAAAAAACCTATTGTCAAGGGACGCTGTTATCCAGGCTCCCTCATCGGGAGGGGTTTCCATCGTATCAAGATCCCGGAGTATCGATGAGACCTGGCTTGCACCAGTTCCTATTTTATCCATAGGTGAGACTACAGCTCTAAAAGTGATTGTAGCAGATGCTGAGACAGATGCGTTTCGCTGTGCACCGGCAGTAGCGCATGCGCCTAGCGTCAGCAAGGCTGCAGCAAGGAAAAATCGCCCTGAGCGGATTCTGCTGGTTGCTCTGACCGGCTTCATTGTTCTTTTTCCTTTCTCCTGCGTGTAGTCATCGTGTATATCCTGGTGATCAATACCATGCGCGATCTACTTCGCAAGTATCATTTTTCTGGTGCTTGTAAACAGTTCTTGACCAGCACCCTCCTCGGTGTCATCTGCATATGCAACAATTCGGTAGAAGTACACACCGGAAGCCAAGCTAGTTCCATTGAATTCTATGCTGTAACTCCCTGTGACCATCTCTTCGTTCTCTATGAGCGTCAAAAGTTCCTGACCGAGCACGTTGAATATTTTCAGAGTCACAACCGACTGCCGTGCTAGTTCAAACTCGATGGTTGTGGTTGGGTTAAACGGGTTTGGGTAGTTCTGTCCTAACTCATACACCTGTGGCATGTTCTCATCCACAACAGATGGTGTAACCACCACACGCGGTGCCATGGACGGATTCCTCCGCAGGAATGGCACCTCGGCCAATTTCCTCACACCCGTTAAGCGAAACTGGGAACCAAATGAGACTGTGTCGATAGGTCCGGAGAACGCGGCATTGATTTTGCGAATCGCGGAGTAGAGAGTTTCATATTCAGCCGTTGCGATTCCAGGCCAATACGTCATTACACTGTCAGCGCGCGCGACGATTTCACGAACCATCATCCCACTTAAGCTGTTCCCCTCCTCTTGGAAGATTAGCTCTCCTAAACCGTTCGGGATTAACTGTAGTTCACTCGCACTGATGTTCAATTTGAGTATTACAAGATCTGCAAACAATCTGTTGTTTTGTTTTGAAGGTGGTAGCAACTTTTGTTCTCCTACAAACGGTCGGCCATTTCTGAAGATATCGAATCCTCGAGGCTCGCCAACATGGCGACCAAAGCGATCATTCAAGGAACGTACTACATCAGAGCTCTTGCGCAACACCACCCAACCGTAAGTCTTCGGATCTCGTTGTGGCACACCGATAATCATACCAGCACTCGATGAATTGGGTGATGTGGACTGATATGCCATCCTCAAGAAAACTTCGTTCCTGAGGTTTGCCGCATTGGGCATTGGGAGTAGGAATTCCAGCTTCGTCGGGAGTAAACTCTGATTCCGTGCGGCAACGATACTACCATTGTAGGTCCACCACCACCTTTTCACTCTCATGCCAGACTTTGGACCCAATCCGACAATCTCAACAAGCTGAGATCTCGCGACAGTCGCCCCGGTGAAGTCAAACTCTCGATGGAATTGGGTTCTCGCACGTACGGTAGCAAATGGCATTGCCTGGATGATAGAGGTCACTGGACTTACGAATTCGACATGCAAGCCATTTACGTCTCGCTCCGTTTGATTCTGGAACTCGAACCAGAACTTCGAAGCGTAGGGTTTTGGCTTGACAGCTTTCGGCACACTTATACTCTCGGGAAGGAACGTACGATACTCCTGTGTGTCATTGCTCGCGAAACTGACACCGAAACAGAAGCCTGAAGTATCGATACCACTGAGAGTAGTAATACGATATTCATTGTTCGGATATGTTTGCATCCAGCCTGCGTCGAGGCTAAGACGAACTATGTATTCACCGGCGAGCACATGAGAGAATGAAAATGTACCTTCTGCCTGCGTTTCTGTTAACGACTCCTTGTTGCCAGCTTGTATTCTGACGCGAAATCCTGGTAGACCTTCTTCCTCAGCCTCACGGACTCGGTTCATATTTCGGTCGTTGAACACACATCCACTTATTCGACCATCTTTGAAGATTCCAAAATCAATTTCCGACACCACAAGTGAATCAACAAGTTTGACTGTGTGTCCGTTCTCCTGTGATGGCTGGGTTTGTGTCCATCCGGGTGGAACTTGTGCCTGAACCTTATATGAATCCAGAGCAAGGTTAATAAAGGTAAAGTAGCCACCATCCGTGCTCATGGTGCTGTCGACGGGAATATCATTCTTCATCAAAAATACCATCCAAGGATACAATCCTTCCTCACCTTCATCTCTGAAGCCATTTCCATTCCGATCGTCGTACACTTTTCCGTTGATCAATCCCCCGAGGACGACAAACTGCTGCTCATTTGAGACACCTCCGCCTGGTGTGGGATTGGATACTGTCACACTAATCTTGCCGGAAGACAAAAGATCAGTCTGAAGGATCGATGCTTCCAGTTTCGTTGCGCTAATGAATTCCGTCAGCCTTGCACTGCCATTCCATTGAATAATAGAACCGGGTATGAAGTTTGTTCCATCGACTGTCAGTATGAATCCAGAGCTGCCCAAGTAGTTCATCGATGGTGTCATTCTTGATATTATTGGCACTGGGTTTGCCACAACGAAGGTCACCTCGTTGGAAAGCCCACCACCTGGCGATGGATTGATCACCCTTACCTCGATCTCCCTCGCTGACGTTAGTTCACTAGCAGGCACTTTGACACTGAGATTTGCCCTATCGATAAATTGCATGCGTTGACCCAGTCCATCAAAACGTACTTCAGATTGCTCAACGAAATTTCTCCCATTGATGAACATCGTAAATGCACTATCACCAAGAATTTTGCTTGTTGGTGTTATACTCGTAACAACAGGGATGGGATTCTCGATTGTAAAAATGACCGGGGTCGAGTATCCTCCACCGGGAGGAGGATTATACACTACTACAAAAATCTCCTGTGCACGATGTAAAATGCTTGCAGGTATTACCACTCTCAACTCGCTTGAATCAATAAACCTTGTCGGCCGGCTTTCATTATTTAAGATCACCTCAGATTGAGACACAAAGCCTGAGCCTCTTACGATCAAGGTAATGGCACCCAAACCAACAATCACTTTATTCGGTTCGAGATTCGAGATTATCGGAAGTGGATTATCTGCCTGAACTTTGTTGGGATTGAACCAATAAGTACCTACTGCTGCTAGTTCAATACTTTCCATATCATGACCACCGATCAGATCGGGGGTTTTGATGGACCGTGAACTCAACGGTATGGCAAACATTACTTGAGTAGTTAAGAACAAACAAAGTATTGTAAGAATTTGCTTTAGAATTGAGTAGTGCATATGTTCTCCTGATATTGATTGTTTCATAAGTTATTGTTTATATGTAATTCCATTTCAGTTGTTTTTCTCAGTCCTTCTCATCTGACTGAGAATGCGTTTAAAGTATTCTTCTATTTGCGCCACAACTCCGGAGAGATGATTCAGTTGGCTCTGATTGTTGAGGCCATTCTTATTGTCTACTCTACTACCTATAGTGTGTGTGATCCGTTCTTCATTCATACGCTGCAACCTACTCAGCAATTGAAATGCCAATCTTAATGAACGCGATTACGTTTCACTATAACTGTCTGCTGGTATGAGCACTTAGCGAAATATGCTGAAGTGGAGTTGAAACAAAAGAGTTATGAGTGAGTGTGCAATAATCTGACACTGTTCGACAATGCTACACATGATAAGTGAAAAGAGAGGCTGTCAATGTCTCTAGGTTGTGACACAATACAGAGGACAGCACCTGAAAAACTCATTTCGTACCAGTGAAGGGCAGGGTAAAGAAGAGAGGAATTAAGAGAGAACCCGAAGAGCTAGGGTGCAGGAGGCCGTATTAGATAGGTTTCCATCTTATCGTAGAGGGTCGTCCGTCCAATTTTCAGTATTTTCGCAGCTCGGGAGATATTCCAGTTGACTGTCGTCAGTACTTGGACAATGTGCCGTTGCTCCGCCTCCCGCAACGACATCAAGGATACGCTCCTATCTAAACTTTCCCCAAAAGATGAGTAGCGGAGTGGCTCGATTTCCAGATCGCTGAGTCTGATTACCTCATCACTCGACGAGATCACAATAGCACGCTCGATGATCGATTGAAGCTCTCTCACGTTTCCGGGCCAAGAATACTGCTGGAGTGCTTCAAGTGCTTCGGGCGCTAATACCTTTACGTTCCGGTAATGGCGAGATTTCTTGAGAAAATGTTCTGCGAGCAAGGGGATATCGTCTGCTCGCTCGCGCAAAGAAGGAACGTAGAGTTTCATGACATTTAACCGATACCACAAGTCGCTTCGGAATCGTCCTGCTTCACTCTCTTTCGTCAGATCCTTGTTCGTCGCTGCGATAATTCGAACGTCAACAATGCGTTCCTGCGTATCTCCAATGCGACGGAACGATTTGGTCTCTACGAACTTGAGTAGCTTCTGTTGAAACCGTAGATCGATGTGCCCGATCTCGTCCAGGAAGAGTGTTCCCCCGTTTGCAAGCTCAACCAAACCTTCTTTCGCGGAATCAGCACCGGTGAATGCCCCCTTCTTGTACCCAAAGAGTTCTGCCTCAATGAGTGGATCTGGAATCACACCACAGTCAATCACAACAAACGGTTCATCCCTTCGTGCACTACAGCGGTGGATGTATTTGGCTATAACCTCCTTACCAGATCCAGTTTCACCTTCTATGTAGACCAGTGAATCACTTTGGGCGTACTGCCTAGCCTTATCCAACACAGCGAGCCAAACACTGCTTGTTCCAACAATGCATTCTTCGTCCATCAAATGCTCTCTTAATCTCTCGACAAGCTTGACGGAATTCCGTAAAACCTGGAATTCAAGAGCTCGTTTGACAGCAAGCGTGATCTCATCTGCGCCAAACGGTTTCGTCAGGTAATCATACGCTCCACGCTTCATCGCCTCGACAGCTACCTTCACATCGCGAGATCCTGTGATGATGATGACCGGTGTTGAGTTCGCATAGGATTTCATGTGCGCCAAGACCTCCATCCCACTCACGTGGGGTAGCCCCAAGTCGAGTAAGACGAGGTCGTAGGGTTTCCGGTTTATGCAGTTGATTGCAGCTGTACCGTCCGCTGCAATGTCGACACACCTGTTAGGAGTCGAGACAATCTGCAAAATAAGAGCTCTCTGTTCTTGGTCGTCCTCTACAATTAATATGTTGTGTGATGGCATAGTTTCCATAGCTGCCTCAGTAATACGCACAAGTACATGACCAACGAATTGATAGTACTTTTCTGTCTTCTTCCTTTTCGAAGATTGGCTGCACACCACATATAAAATATCAGCCGAAAAACCTTACCATGAGCAAGACCGCTGAATGAGAGCAATTAAGAAAAATCCTGACCAAATAGGCGAATGCCGCGCACTTTGCTTCTTTTCTCTGGCACTGAATCTTCGATTTGAATCAAGCTACTTCTTTCATTAGGGATCCACTTGCAATAGTCACATGTTGGGATGAATTCAGTTAGTACCTTCACGAGCAACTTGACTAATCTCTTGTGTGATCTGCTCATACTCAATTTCAGATTTCTTGTATTTTTGCTCATTGAATGCATGTGTACATACCAATCCCAAGGAGGAATACACAACAAACATGCGAACGCCAGCCATTATTCATTTATATCCTCAGACAATAGTTCGCGACCGAAGATATTGAAAGCATGGATGGATGATGCAAGTATCCAGAAACCCAATGGAAGTGAGACTCCCCCATATCATCTTTTCTTTGTATAGTAACATCTCGTTTTGAGGTAAAGCTGCTTATCCACTTGTGAAGAACTTACTGCAACTTCAGCCGACTTGTAGAAGTTTTTTAATCTGTCTAACCACGCCATGGTCTGCGGCTTCAGCTAAGGTTGAGAATCACAATTGTGATCACTATCTGTTTTTGAGAGGACTTGGTGTAATGTCCGTAATAATTTTTCCGCTGAGTACGGTTTTTGTAAAAAAGCCTGAATCTCCGGGTAGATCGATTGATCGATGTGCTCACCGATCGTAAGTCCACTCGTTGCAATGACTCTTACATGTGGATTGATCTTCCGCAGAGCGCGAATTGTTGCCACTCCATCAAGATTCGGCATGATGACATCCGTGATGACAAGACTTATCGATCCCTTGTGCTGCACGTAGTGCGCCAATGCTTCTGTTCCATCCATCGCTGTAAGAGTGTGGTACCCGTATATTTCCAGAGTTTGTTTCGTAACCTCGAGCACTGATGGTTCATCATCCACAAGAAGAATTAACTCACCATGGCCAGCGACAAGCACTAGATGCTCTTTTTCCATCTCCCCTGTCTCCGTGCGAGGGGCGGCGGGGAAGTAGACCTTAAAAGTAGTTCCTTTCCCTACAACGCTATAGACGTTTATAAATCCGTTATGACTTTTTACTATCGACTTGACAGTAGCTAGACCGAGACCAGTCCCTTCGCCCAATGGCTTCGTCGTGAAAAACGGATCAAAGATCTTGTTCAGGATATCAGGCGGGATACCTGTGCCCGTGTCGGACACATCGAGGACAACGTATAATCCAGGTTTCGCCTCAGGTTGCATGCGCGCGTACTGTTCATCAATCGTAGTATTCCCGACGGATATTTGCAAGATACCCCCTTTTGGCATTGCATCGCGTGCATTCACACAGAGGTTCATCAACACTTGATGGACCTGTGTCGCATCCCCAATGATTGTCCAGAGTGTCTTCGTAATCTCGAGTTGTAGCCGGATCGATTTCGGAAATGTCTCTTCAATGATTTGTCCGATCTCTTTGGCGATGTGTCTAAGCTGGATCTCTCCTTGTTCACCTCCACCAGATCGTGAAAATCCTAGCACTTGGTTGATGATATCTTTCCCTCGTACAGTGCTCATTATGACCATGTCGAGGAGACGCTGGGCATCCTCATTTGGTAAATTCTTCTTGAGGATATCAACCGAAAGAAGAATAGTTGCAAGAATGTTGTTGAGGTCGTGGGCAATTCCAACTGCAAGTGTACCCATGTTCTCCAGCCTCTGTGCGTGGTAGAATTGCTTCTCAAGGGCTTTTTCCCGGGTGACATCGGTGCCAACCATGAGAATGGACTTCGGCAGCCCTTTATGATCAGGTACTAGTACCAAGCGTCCTTCCACAATGATCTTTTGACGATCTTTTCTCAACTGATTTAGTTCACCCCTCCACTTCCCGTTCTCCAAGACTGCTTGTTTCATCTGGTCATAGTCTGGTGAGCCGGAATCATAGATGAATCTTTTAATGGCTTGACCACTAATTTCTTCGATACTCCATCCGTAGATTTCTTCAGCACCTTTATTCCAGAATACGACCCTGTCCTGCATATCTTGCACGATCACTGCATCGGGCGTTATATTGAGCAGTTCGGCAAGTTCTCGATCCCGTTCCTTGATCAGTGTCAGTTCGGTGATATCTTCCAACATACCCTCGTAATAGATAATTTCACCATTTGAATCCCGAACCGCACGAAGACTTTCAGATACCCAAATAATCCCGCCGTCTTTTCGATACAACTGAGATTGAAATCCATGAATGACACCATACTCTGCCAATAACTGCTGCATTTCATCACGGCGAGTGGAATCGAGATACAGTTGTTTTCGTATATCTTTGATTGTGGAAAGGACTTCTTCACGAGATTCATATCCCAAGATACGAGCAAAGGCAGGATTGACATCGATGAAGTGCCCATCAGGTGTGGATTGGAAGATCCCTTCGACGGCATTTTCAAAGATATTTCGATACCTTTCTTCTGCTATTGTGAGTTCTTCTAGTGCTCGCTTTTGTTCAGTAATGTCTCTGATGACACAAATAATGAAAAATGTGCCATCGAGTTTCATCGGACCAAGAGCAACATCCACCGGGAATTCCGTACCGTCTTTTCGCCTGCCATACAGTTCCAAGCCTGTACCCATGTTTCGGGCGCGTGGTGCAGTAGCATAATCAGTTCGGTGTTGCATGTGGATATGCCTGAACCTCTCAGGTAACAGAGTTTCTACGTATTTGTTTAGCAGCTCCTCACGCTCGTATCCAAACAATCTTTCAGTGTGAACATTGACCTGTGTGATGATTCCTTCAGAATCGACGACAAGAAGGGCAAAAGGGAGAGATTCAAGTAGGTTTCCAAAGGTGTTCCAAGACTGTTCTTCAGCCTTCTTCATAACTTCTGCTATTGAATCGGTGCCCTGCGGATCTTGGTTAGTCGTAAGTAGCACTTCCATCGAGTTCTTCTTCATATTCCGGTTGCGATGTTTCAGCAGAGGTGATCTATCTGTTCAGTAAAGTTATAAAAGGCAATTTAACATCTTCCCCAGTCTAACGATTTTATGTTACACGGGTCATCGATATATTTTCAGTTCATTTGGCACCGGTCGTTAAAATACCAGCATTGCGCGCATGGTCTCCTTTCTGAATGGGCAAGACAGTTGAAAACATTAATCAATAGTTGTAGATACTATTTAAATTACATGCGCCTGATCAGAATAAGTATAGGAAGAATTAGGAATTTCGGGTATGAAAAATTTGGACGAGGTGGGGAGATCGTGCCACAGTGATACAAAGGACTGTTGTTCACCCCTGCCAGCAAGCAAGCCACTGAAGGAATCGAGATGTTGATTTTATCCAATCCATAATACTGTTTTAACCATTGTGGCGTTAGGCGATGATACCGCCACCAATTGAAAAACTTCCCACTTGCCTTCTCGTCGGTCATCGCCAATCTGATGAGATTCATCTTAGGAAGTATAATAGTAGAAAGCTTCACATTTTCCCCTTTAAATGCAGATCAACGATGGAGTAGTACTGCATGGGACGTTCATCTCCAAGTGTTGTCTAATGTAAACACGTATTCTCTTTCTCTCACTCTTAACAAGCACTATCCCCCAAAGATGCTCATCTAGTTCTACCATCCCTCCATACCGGAGGGAGGCTCACGCACCAAATACCGATCGTAGATCTCCTCAAGCCTACGAACATTGGCATCCGCAAGGAAATGATTTTGTACCCACAGCCGAGCTGCCTTGCCCATTCCTGCTCGCAGGTCATCATCATCCAATAGTTGCATGACATAGCGAGCCATTGTTTCTGTCGCACCGACATCAACCAGGAAGCCTGTAACGCCGTGAACAACGACATCCCTCGATCCATCGACATCCGTCGCAACAACAGGCTTCCCATACATCATTGCTTCCAGCAGTGTATTGGGCATTCCTTCAAACCGTGAAGACAGAACAAAAACCGAGCATCGTTCATAGAGAACTTTCGTACTTGCATGGTCTGACCAGGGTAAGAGTTCACAATAGTTGCGTAGGACGTCACTATTGAGAATTCTTTGTGTAACCTTTTCCTCAAGATGACCGAGAAACCCCCCTCCCTGCATGACAAACTTAACATCGTTGCGTTGAGCGCACATCAGCTCTACAAGATCTAAGAACATCATCGGGTTCTTCTGGTATCCCAAGCGCCCTATTGTCAGAACGAGTTTTTCCCGAGGCTGATGATTATTCATGCGTATCGTGTTGAAGTCATCTGGGTCGACAGAATTCCTTACAACCACCACGTTTCGTTCGTCGTAATGAACTTCTGAGATTGCGCGTACTTTTTCAGATTCCGAAGTTGCGATAAGCATATCAGTCCATGTTACCGCACGTCTCTCTAAAAAGAGAAAGAGTTTATACAACAGACCGCGTTGACTAAGGTAAGAGAACGCGCGTGGGGAATAAAGAACCTGATCGGGTCGGACAACTTTACAGGCAAGCCGTGCCAAGAATCCAGCTTTCGCGCTCTGGGCGTGAATGATATCAAAGCTGTGCTCTTTCAAAATTTTGATGATAGAAAATAAACTTGCTACATCTCTTACAGGATGGGGGGTTCGTACCATCTTCACTGGGTGGACAAGGACTCCGTACGATGCTGCCTTTGCTGTGAGAGTTGTCTGTGGAGGACAAATCAGGTGGGGTTCGTATTTAGTCCTTGCCAAAAATTTGAAGATTAACAAGAGACTGGTTTCTACACCACCTAATGCTTGTGTGATAAACACTATCTTCTTCATGCCCTCTTCTCGATAAAGTGTCTGTGCCAATAAGAGAAAATCACTAATGCAAAAAGCAATCTTGAATGATCTTTGTACCCTTCCTTATGCTCTTTGAAAAGACGATCAATGACTTGTGAATTGAAGAGATGAGAGCTTCGCAGGTCAGCGATTGCGTCGGTCGTGAGATCTGATAGCTCGTTCTTGAACCATTCATGCAACGGAAGATTGAAACCGTGCTTTCGCCTCCTGTAAATGACTGGAGGTAAAAGATTGCCTGCAAGGGACTTGAGTATCCGTTTTGAATCAAACAGGGTCACTTTGAACCGTGTAGGCAACTGAAAGCAAAATTCAACCAGCTCGTGATCAAGATATGGGACTCTTGCTTCCAAGGAGTGAGCCATGCTCGTTTTGTCAACTTTCATGAGAAGGTCATCAGCCAACCAGTATTTGATATCGAACTTTAGCCAGTCGTCAAGAGTACTATCCACAAATTGCTGGCTCTGGAGTAAGGTCTTGAGAGAATCATCTCGATGGGGCACCACTTCATCATTCACAATCTCGTTCACTATAGCGTTGTTGGCAATCGATGACCACGACAGCCACCGCGCTGGCGATTCATCGAACATCAAGGTTGTCAGCGCGTTCTCAACTCTCTTGTCCTTCCACCGTCGAGGAATGAAATCTCGAAAGGCGCGCTTGAGTGGTTGTGGCACCAGCGAGTACATGTTGTACAGTTTGTCCATCCGATACTGCTTATAGCCGCCGAAAAGCTCATCAGCGCCTTCCCCAGTAAGAACAACCGTAACTTCTTTCCTGGCAAATTCTGAAAGGAGATACGTTGGAATCATTGCTGGATCAGCAATCGGCTCGTCCATATGGCATGCTACCTCAGCGAGCAATTCAGCGATACGCGGCTGTAGAACGATAGAATGGTGATCGCAATTGAACTGCTTGCACACCATGTCCGAATACGGACGTTCATCATACCCTCGACCAACATCAAAGCCAATTGAAAATGTTTTTATGGGCTGTGTAGAGCACTGACTCATCATCGCGACAATCACACTCGAATCCACGCCTCCACTGAGGAATGCCCCAAGAGGAACATCGCTGATCATTTGTGATCTCACTGACTCTTTGAGATGCACCCCGAGTTGCTCCCTAGCCACTTCCACAGAATTTATTGTTTTCTCCTCCTCAGGTATCACTTTCACATCCCAGTACCTGTCAATCCGAACCTGCGTGCCCTTTGCGACCAAATAGTGAGCGGCTTGGAGTCGTAGAACGCCTTCAAGCATGGTCTTGGGACCCTGCACGTACTGCATGGACAAGTACTGTGGAAGGACATCGGTATTGACCGTTACACGAAATTCTGGAATGTGCAACAGCGCTTTGATCTCCGAAGCAAAGAAGAGGGAGGTTCCGTTTTTCCAATAGTAAAGCGGTTTCACTCCCAAGTGATCTCGTGCGAGAAAGAGTTGTTGAAGTCGTTCGTCCCAGATCGCAAAAGCAAATATCCCCTTCAGGTGCTTCACGCAGTCAAAACCGAATTCCTTGTAGAGATACAGGACAACCTCTGTATCTGTCTGTGATCGAAACCGATACCCTTTGCTCTCAAGCAGTCGCTTCTTTTCGAGGAAATTATAAACCTCTCCGTTGTACGTAATACAGATTGTCCTACTCTCGTCGCACATTGGTTGGTGGCCCAAAACAGAAAGATCAATAATAGAAAGTCGCCTGTGACCAAGGCTCGCTGAGGGAAACATTTCATACCCAGAATCATCGGGACCCCGGTGCCCCAATGCGTTGGTCATTTTCCGTAATGTGTCTGGATTATGATAATTATAAAAGCCGGTGATTCCACACATATTGCATCGTCCTCGCTACTGTATCTTGGTACCACTTTACAAATCTCTCCACTCCCTCTTCAACTGAACACTTTGGGTCATATCCATATTTCATCTTTGCTTTCGTGATGTCAGCGAATGTTATATTCACATCGCTCGGTGCTTTCTCAATGTATCTGATCGTTGCTTTTTTCCCCAGTGCTTGTTCTATGCAGGCAACGAGTTCATGTAAGGAAACAATAGTTGACTCGCCCAAATTGACTATATCGTACCGGTACTCTGCATCAAGAATCCGTGCGATCCCATTGACGATATCATCAATGTACGTATAGTCTCTTGCTGTGGACCCGTTACCAAATAAGACTATTTCCTCCTCCAGGAGAATAGACCTGACAAACTTGTGAATTGCCATATCGGGACGTTGCCTAGGACCATACACCGTGAAGAAACGGCAGCAAACTATGGGAATGTTGTAGAGGGAATGGTATGTATAGCAGAGCAACTCACCTGATCGTTTCGTTGCAGCATAGGGAGAAATGGGTTCACCTACTGACTCAGTCTCGGAAAAAGGAAGTCTAGTATTATTCCCATAGACCGAGGAAGATGAGGCAAAAAGGAATTTACTGATCGAAGGATATCTAACACATTCCTCAAGCACATTAATAGTTCCGCGAACATTCACGTCTGCATACCGGGCAGGATCTTGTAAAGAAGGTCTGACCCCTACCTTCGCAGCAAGGTGAACCACTTTCGTGAATTCAAAGCGTGCAAAAAGCTCTTTCAGTTTCACTCTATCCAGAATATCGCCTTGTATCATTGTAAAGTTTGGCTCGTTACAAAGATCCGCGATATTTGACCATTTAATGTCGGGCGAGTAATAATCATCAAAGTTGTCAAAGCAGACAACTCGATTCCCTACGTTCACGAATCGTTCGCATAGGTGCGATCCGATAAAACCTGCGCCGCCAGTGACAAGGATGGTGTCCATCGAGCTGCCAGGTTTTTCTAGCATGGGGTACTCTTTCTTCCACGTTCTTTTGCCGCACAAAGTAACTGGAGCAGTTTGGGCGCAGTCACCTGCAAACAGTAATGCGTTTCCACTTTTTTTCTTCCTGCCATACCCATCTGGCGACGCAACGTTCCGTTATTCCCGAGTGTAGTCAGCGCGGTTAGCCAGTCATCTTGTGAACTTGCCAGAAAACCGTTCACACCATGCTCTACGAGCTGAGTGTTCACCCCAACGGGAGACGCAACCACGGGTTTGCCGCATGCCATGTACTGGATCAATTTGAGACCACATTTGCCTCTTTCCCACGGCGAATCCGGCAACGGCATGATACCTACCTGCAATTTTTGTATTTCTTGAACCTCCGTGGTTTCAGACCATGGTCTAACTTCGAGAGGCACATGCATTAACTCAAGCGCTCCAGCACCAACCGCAACAACCTTCGCCATCACAGTGCGAGAAATTTCTTCAAGAGCAGGTTGAATGATTTTCAAGTAATGCGATGTCATCGGAGAACCAATCCAACCGATGGTATACATTCCGTTGTCTGATAAAGGAGCCAGTGGGTAACGATTGAGATCGACCACCGTAGGCAGTATCTCAACCCTTAATGCCCCAACTCTATAGGCTCGCTCGGCAATGTATTCATTCCCCGCAATTACCATTGAGGATCCACTCATAACACGATTGATCTTTTTCCCCAGCAACCTCCTGATGATACCACAAGGGTGCTGGTCATACCTGTGAAAAACTGCATCGTCATAATCGACAACATACGGGACTTTAAACCCGAAGAGTAACGATTCAAAAATATTTGGTATCCACGGCAGCGCTTCATACTCAAGCCAAATGAGATCGTATTGCTTAGCCCGAAGCAACTTCCACACTCGCTGCGTGTACGCGCGGACCACATGCAAGAGCGAAATACGACCGCCAAAATATCTGCTTCGAACGTACGTGTCATCTAATAAAGGCGCTACCGTTATATCCCAGCCTTGCTTTCGCAACAAAGGGACATATTGATACGATCGATAGCGGCTGCTTGCGCCCATAGATCCATATCGACTTAGGAGAAGGATTTTCATGTTCTGGAACCCACCTCCTCATAAAGATGAGAACAATGTTGTGCCCCCCCATACCGCTCTATGATCGTTTTATCGGAGGTTTTATACTGCATATCCTTCCTGCCAAGAAAATAGGTGCAGGAAGCCGCATCGATAGCTTGTGCACTATCTTTGAAGAGATAATCAAAGTACTTTATCCAAAAGAAGATGAACCGTATTCCTGCTTTCACAAAGGACCTCGACAGAGGACCCCGCGTGAAACACAGACTGAAATTCTCAATCGCCCAAACGAGTGCCGTGCCAGGACCTGCTATCAGTCCACTGGACAGTTCAAAAAAATGGTTAAAAAGGCGCCGATGACCCGAGAGTGTGTACCTTGTAAAATCATACGCTCCCTCGTGAACCTGCTGCATGAAAGGAATTTCGGAGTAGACAATTCCACCCGGAACCAGAACACGGTAAATCTCACTCACCACTCGCTCAGGGTATAAAACATGCTCAAGCACAGCAGTTGCAATGACTCCGTGAAACGTGTTGTCCATAAAAGGAAGATCATGTCCGTCACAAAAAAGATCTAACAACGCTTGAGCATCAACATCACAGTACACCAAAAGTGTATCCTTTGTCCCAGAGAAGAATTGATCTAACCAACGTCGTTGCTTTCCAGAACCAAGCACAAGCACGGCAGCAGATTCAAAACCCTCCAATACCGCTGCAAATTTCTTAAGGTTGTCAGTGAGCCGAAGATTCACAGACGGTGAAGGGACTAACTCAGACAGACTGGGTTTCTCCAGAACTTTTTTCTCATTCTTCAAATAGGCTTGTATAGGGAATACCTCGTTTTCATGCCTGATCAAAACTGGCGTTCCCTCAACAATAGGGAAAGTAGCTTTGCAGGAAAAGCAAAAACATGTCCCGTCCTCAAATGCCAAGAAAGAGGCATGGCAATCAGGGCACCGGCTCTTCGCTTTGAGGAAATTGTTCATTTTGTTCAACACCGCTGGTCCTCCAAGGATAGTCGTGATGAAACGTGTTCTAACTTGCTGTTCGTTCATTCCCATTGCGTCCAACGTATGAAGCCACTCTTATGATCGGTATTAATGAACGCCAGAGCATCAAGTAACCCTTCAGCGTATAAGCTATCTCATGTTTCGAGCGATGTACTATTCCAAAGGCTAATCTGGACAATGGCTCCAAAAGAAGTGTCCCCAGCATCAGTCCTGTTGCTGACCAGAGATTAAAATGTTTGTAGCCATAAAGAATGCGGCTTTGCAGCCTGTAGAACAAGCTTTCTGCCTTGTAGCCCTCCGTTGTGCTTCCAGCATTGTGATGGATATGCGCTTCGGCAAAATAATAACTACGCCATCCTGCTTGCTTTGCTCTGAATGAAAAGTCCACATCTTCCAGGTAAAGAAAGAAGTTTTCATCGAATCCCCCTAACTCATCAAACACAGATTGTCGCATCAGCCAGAAAGCTCCCATCACATGATCGACCTCTCGACTCTCTTTGTGATCCCATTCTGACATAAACAGATCATCAACGTGACGTGGAAAGATTTTGTCGAATCCCACCATTTTTGAGAAGAAGTGTGAAGGGCGAGGGAATCTTGTACAGTGACGAGCCACCTGACCGTGCCTATCCAGCAACTGTACGCCGCAGATAGCAATTCTTGCATTTTCGCGCTGCTCCATGAATCGTAGAGGCTTCACCAGGGAATCAGGATACAATCTGGTATCGGGATTCAGGAACAGCAAATAATCCACCCCACTTCCCCGTGCGCCTTGATTTGCGGCAGCTCCATACCCAAGGTCACGTTGATTTCGGATAACAGTTGAGCAACTACCTATAGTGTCCAATCCATCGATTGAACCGTCCGTTGAACCATTGTCAACGACCACAACGCGTTGTAACTGAAATCCCGTTCGATCAGTGCCGGCAATAGATTCCAAACAATCGCGTAGTTGACGACCCGAATTCCAGTTGACAATGATGATATCTAAAAGAGGTTTCATAGATTGCGTTAGTTGCAGTTGCATCTCCTATCGTATGAGAATCACTTTCCTGGTCTCTATAAACTGGCCGGCTTCTAAGCGGAAGAAGTAAACTCCGCTTGCGTAATCACTGGCGTGCCATTTTACATGGTAGGTACCTGAAGATAGTCTTTGAGACACCAACGTTGCTACCTCTTGTCCGAGGAGGTTATAGATTCTTAGATTTACATAAATGGAATACGGCAGCATGAACTCGATGGCAGTAAAAGGGTTAAACGGATTTGGGTAATTCTGTTTTAGCTCGAACGACGATGGGTTTCTCCCATTCCTAATCTCGATTACGCTCGATACATTATCCTCATAATCATAAATCTCACAATCTGCAGTCCCGCCTCCAGTGACCAGCACTCTCCCATCACGTAACAGCGTGGCTGGATGTTCTGACCTCGGCGCACTCATGGAAGCTGAGTTCGTCCAGGTATTTCCATCAGGATCGAAGACTTCACAACTGGCGTAAGTATAGTAAGTGTCGCGTCCCTGACTTTTTCCCCCTGTTACTAGAACCTTTCTGTTTGCAAGTAACGTTGCCGAGTGCCAAAAACGGACAAATGCGAGCTCGCCTGTCAAAGCCCAAATCCCTGTGTCAGGGTCATATAGCTCACAACTTTTTAGTGGTGTGTTATATTCACCCTGTCGAAAAGTGTAGCCGCCTGTCACGAGTACCTTGCCATTAGAGAGCAAAGTGGCGGTGTGCCCGGCTCTGGAGTAGTACATAGAACCTGTGGTAGACCATGTTCCATCATCGGGATTGTAGACTTCACAGCTATTATTCCGACCTCCTGCGACGAGCACCTTGCCACTGGTCAATTGCGTTGCAGTGTGCTCAGTTCTCGAGGCAGACATTGGACCAGTAGTTCTCCAGCTACCTGACGCTACGTCATAAAACTCACAAGAATTAGTTCCCCCACCTGCAACGAGTACTTTCCCATCAGCGAGTAACGTTGCAGTGTGACCATACCTTCGATTTGCCGTGGGAGACGCTTTCGACCATCGATTCACAACTGGATCGAAAATCTCACAGGTGTCAGTGTATGAGCCGCCCACAACCAAGACTTTTCCGGTTGGTAGCAATGTCGCAGTATGACGCTGCCTCGTGAATGCCATTGAATCGGTGCTTATCCAAGCTGCTGAATGTGTATCGTAAAGCTCTGAGGTTGATCTGACTCCCACATTGTATTCCCCACCCGTAACAAGGACATTACCACTTAGTAACAATGTCGCTGTGGGTCCAAATCTTAAGTTCGCCATCGGCTCGGCCGATATCCAGTTGACAAATATGATTCCCCATAGAGTGTCATTGTTCCGATTGGAATCTGTAGAGAGCTGCGCAACCAGCTTGAGCATGTAGGTGCCTGCGGATAACCCTTGATCCAATGTGTCAAATTTCACCTGAACCGTACTAAGAGGATCTATCGACGGTATAACCTTAGCATTTGAATATACAAGACTGCCATCGCTATTTCGTACTATTTCGTATCGAACGGGCACGTCTGTTTGGGTTACTGAACCAATATTGCGAATGGACGCCGCTGGTGCGACTTTGGATCGAATTTGTATGCTACTACCGGGTACCGGAGTATCGATTGAGAATACCTCAATATCATTTTCAAATGGTGGGGCGAATCGATAGGTTGTTCCGCTCGATAACGCTGAACCAGAATTGATCGAGTTATTCGCGATTGTGGATGAGGCGGTGGCTGGTGTCCCTGGAGTGATGCTGAGGAAGTGGTTAGATCCACCTGTAAGATCATTGATACCGATCGACGCACCACCTGAGGTATTATTTATTACACCAAAGTCACCATAGATGAATTCAATGCGATTACTGGTTTCATACAATCTAATTTGGAAATTTCCATTCTCTACGCCATTGAAATCCCATTGCATCGCTTTGAATTCAATGGTTAGTATTCGAGTAGGTGATGAGCCTGATAGGACATAATGAATTTTACCGTTAGATATTCCGGTTCTTAAATCATCCCAGAGAGATGCGAGAACTGGCTTTGTGGTTGTCGATGCAAGATCATTCAAATATGCTGGGTCTGTACTCCCAGTTCCCAGTCTTATGAATCCGTTAGATGAAACTTGGATCTGTGTAAAAACCGCACTTGAGTATTTGAAGCTGAATCCTATGTCGATAGGTTGCGATATTTGTTCATCGATATTGCTGCCGAATATTAGTGTTGATCCACTGATTGGCGTGTAACTGGCAGTGGTTGATGAATAAATGTAGTTAGATGCATTCTGCGCCATTACTCGTACGGGTGTCAGGAATCCAACAATAATTAGTAAAGTCGTTGTGAATGTTTGCATTCCCGTTTCTCCTTTACTTTTTGAGGGTGCAATTACAACTAACTCCATGGTAATCGATCAAATCAGATTCACATGGCTTTTCCACCCTTTGCCACCATTCAAGAGCCAAAAATTTATTAATGCCACAGGCAAGAAGATCACCCACATAAAATCATACTTTTCCAAATACGGATTCGTGGCATTAGCAATCAAAAAACAAGTCATTCCTACAAGAACCGGAAACATGTAAAGACTTATCACGCCACCCGACCGAAGTATTCTTAGGCCCATCAAAAAGATCCAGACTATCCCTGCAGCGTAAATACAGAATCCTATTATGCCTGTATGAAAAAGCAACGCCAAGTACGACAATTCGTATGCCCATGGTACCTCTTGCGATCGCACAACACGAAAATGAGTTACACCATGTCCCACACCAAAAAGAGGATTCTCAGACCATCCTTGTAACAATGCTGAGAACTGTTCGGTCCGTATGTTCGCGCTCTCCTCATGCTGGCTATCAAAGCCCGAGATAAAAAAATCTGCCATAACAGAAGTGTCTAAACCGAACAGGGTTTGCAGATAGACAAATACACCAACTAATCCAATAGCACACACGAAGAGGGTACGGACAGCCAGCTTGTAATGAGCCCTCCTCTGTTCACCCGAGAGAAACAGACGCCAGAAAAACGTAATGAGTGGCGCAAGAAAGAAAACCACCCACAAACCTCTGCGACCACTCAACAAGACCAAAACCACGCTCAAGATGAACGCAAGCCATAACCAAGAACGACGAACAGGCATTGACGACTGCTTTTGCCAGCTCAACAAAGCTGCAAGAAGGAAGGGGACCAGAAAGAAAAGGGTGGGAATTGAAAGAAGATAGTACTCCACTGTGCCGCCATAAATGCCAAGCACAGGCTCTTCTCCTATGTCTAAATCAATGTAGAACGCGTCCGGTAACCAGCCCGCAGCGTGAAAAATATAAGACAACGAGTGCAAAGCAATCCCAAACATCGCCACTACGAGAACTTTAAAGAGTCCGCCAATCAGCTTCGCTTTTGCCGCTCCTGCTACAAAGACCATATAGACCAACGGATACATGAAGAATACCTGTGCAACCCGAATATCTCCGATCGCTCCATGCATTGACCCGAAAATGATAAACCCAAGACCAACGATCGACATTAAGATTGACCATAATAAGATAGGTTGATACAATGACAATCGCCGATTCACGACAGCTTCACAGATGATCTGTCCAAGCACGACGACTGATAGAACCGCTTTGACAAGCTTATAGCTAGTTGGGACGGACAGCATCAAGAAAAATAAAATGTACGCCGGGATCATCATGTTAGCTTAGAGTTGAATTTGGATTACCCCACAGAATGAAGCTCTTTAATTTTTCTTTGAAAAAGAGTCTCTCTTGTCCATCGATCACAGCTGTTCTCACAACCCAAGCATACATCAGCAAAAAAGTCACGACGCTTATCAGTCTCATCGAAAAAGTCTCTATGAGCAACTCAAAACCTAACGTGCCCAAGACAAAAGCGATCACAATTCTTAACCTATGATGATAACGAGGACGTCCGAGAAGAGTGTGTGCAATCATTAAAAGAATGAACGCATCAATCGCCATTCGCAAAGACCAAGCAAGAGCAGCGCCTACAATGCCTTGTGAATTAATCAACCACCACACAACCCCCAGATACAAGGGCAGTTCCAGAAGATTGAGTTTAGCTGTAAGATCTGCCCGCCCTGATCCTTGGACAAGTGCAAACGGAACGTTGGCTATTCCGTTGACGAGGACCCCAATAGCTAAGGTTTGCATAACGCGAAAACTATTCTCGGCGAATGCAACTCCCAGCCAGACTATTAGAATTTCTTTTGCAAAGCCAACGACGATTAGAGTAATTGGAAACAGTACAAGAAAAACATATTTGACCCCGCGATAATAGAGGTCTGCCGTACGATGCGAATCGTGGGAAACCATTGAGCTGAAAGCTGGAAACAATACACCCACCACAGCACTTGGGATTACTAATAACTTTGTCACGACTTCAAATGGGGTCGCGTAATAGGCAACAGCCGTTACTGAGATAAGCCCGCCGATCACAAAGCGATCAAGGTAAACCATCAATGGACTAACGAGATTACTCACTGTCATCCAACTGCCCGAACGGATCACGTGTCTTACCACTCTGCCCTGTATTGCTGCCCCGTAGCTCAGCATTGGCATGAAATTAAGACAGAGAACAACGAGCAGCACCAACGTAAGAATCCGTCCAACGACCAAAACGGACACCATGGGCAAAAGGCTTTTGGAAAAAGGAAGGACCAAAATTGGACCGACGAACGTCAACACTCCGATTGCAACTCGAACGGTACTGGTAATACCAAAACGCTGCACAGCTTCGAGAACTCCGCGGAAGCCGGCGGTACAAATCACAATCGGTATCGACACGGCAAGCAAATAAAAGGAATCTAAAGTTTCTTTTTGCAAATCCTCAGGAATTTTGATCACCCCATAAACAAGAAATGGTGAAACCACGATCATGATTGCCGATCCCGCGAGTCCCAGTGCTACCATGAGGAACAAGGAGGTCCATACCATTGGAGAAATCTCGTTATGTTGTCCTCTCCCCACCCTCTCCGCGATCATCTGTGTCAATGCCCGACCCAATCCCAAGTCAAACAAACTGAAATAACTGAGAACCATCCACGCCAGAGTGAGGATCCCAAACCGATCTGTCCCCAATCCCTTGATCAAAAGAGGAATTGCAAAAACGGCAAGCAGCATCGGCACACCTTGCCCAATAAGATTCCAAACGACATTTCGCGCGAGGATTCCCCCACTCGTCAGGCGATCCAATCGAGGAGCCAGAGTCACTTCATGCTCTAGTGTCCTCTTCATAACAGTATTCTTACCAATGATGGACAACTGTTGCACCATTCTTTGTCCACCATCTGATGGTTTGCTCTAAACCTTCATCGATACTATATTGTGGAGTCCAATGGACTTGATCTCGTAACCTCCTAATATCGGCAGCCAAGATTGGAGGATCAAAGGAAGGAGACCCAATTGCGTTCAGTTGAATTAGATCTAAACGTCCGAATCTCTCACCAATTTTATTAACTAAATCTCTTAGTGACATCGGATGTCCAGAGGCAATATTGATCGGTCCCTGTACATCACTTTCCAGGACAGCGACGAATGCAGAAGCCACATCTTCGACATACAGAAAATCTCGAATTTGGCCGCCATGTGAACACATAGCGGTTTCTCCGTGCATCAGAGAACATATGACCGAAGAAACCAATCGATCTTTGTGTTCATGTGGGCCATAGAGAAAAAATACACGGCCCCATGCACTACTCAATCCGATTTGTTCGCTCAATGCACCTAATAGCTTTTGGAGCTCGTGTTTGCATCTCCCATATACGCTGGTAGGGGTGAGGGGAGTTGTCTGTTCGGAGCAGTACCCATATCTCCAATCATACTCAGCACACGTTCCAGCCATCACCGCTCGATGACCACCTTGGTTTGCGAACACCTTCAAGAGAAAGAAACTCGCCTCGACCCATCGAAGATTCTCAAGCGCGTTCCAGTATTTTCCGGGAACAGCATACCATGCGAAATGCAATAGGTGTGTCGGCCGTACCTTCTCCACCACGTCGATCACTTCTGTGGGATCTAGGAGGTTGGCTTGGTGCCAGTGTACATTGTCCGCACAATCTTCTTGTTTTGCTGAGGAGACAGCATGAACATCATAGCCTTGCGACACGAGGATTGGTAAGCAGTGGCGCCCTATAAATCCTCTTGCTCCTGTAAGTAAGACTCTCTTCATAGTGTAAAATCCGGATACACTTGATCTCTTTTTGAGATTAAGCGTCGATAAGGTGGCCACTGGATGTTAAAAGCTGGATCATCCCATCTAATCCCCCGAGCAGATTCTGGAACGTGCATCCTTGACATCTGATAAAAGACCTCTGTATTATCTTCTAAGGTCTGAAAACCATGAGCAAACCCCTCAGGGATGTACAGCATCTTCCGATTCTCAGCAGTGAGCTCTACAGCAAAATAATGCTTAAATGTAGGCGATTCTGGCCGCAAATCAATAATCACATCATAGATGGCACCGCGAGTACACCTGACTAACTTTGTCTCTTCGTATGGCTTCACTTGATAATGCATGCCGCGCAAGGTTCCCTTGTTCTTATTGAAAGAGATATTGCACTGCACAAATGTTGCATCAAGACAATGAGCTGAAAACTCTTGTTGACAGAATGTGCGGGCAAAGAAACCACGCTCATCCTCTAAACGTTCTGGTTCAATGATAAATGCACCCTTCAGTCTTGTTTCAAAGAAAATCACCGCTCTTAACAAAGCTCCTCAAATTATGGTCGGTTTCGGAACTGGAATGATAAAGCTGCCGCCTTTGTGGATATAATCTGTCTGCTGAGCAATGATCTCCGCTGCTAAGTTCCACGGGAGAATCAGTGTGTAGTCTGGAGCCGTTTTTACGAGGTAGCTCAGATCTCGAATGGGGAGTCGCATCCCGGGTGTCAATAGCCCTTGCTTATGAGGACTACGATCCACCGTAAACTCCAGCAGATCTGATCCGATTCCGCAGTAGTTGAGCAAAGTATTTCCTTTTGCAGGCGCTCCATAAGCCGCTATCCGTTTGCCAGCAGCTTTCAGATCATGCAGTAAACTCAAGAGCTGTTGCTTTAATGATGCCACATCTCGACTGAATGAGGTATATCGCTCCGGATCGGTTAAACCCGCTGCGACCTCATCTGCAATGATTGTCTCAACATTCGATGTGATGGGTTGTTTCTGCATCTTCTGCAGAAACACTCGTAACGTACCACCATGTACCCGGTGCCGCGTTACATCAAAGAGCTGAAGACCCGCTCGCTCTACCAAGACTTTGAGTGCCGAAAGGGACAGATAGAAGACGTGCTCGTGGTAGATCGTGTCGAATTCAATCTTATCTAACATGGCTTTCAAATGTGGGAATTCGAAGACCACTACACCCCATGGTCGAAGACAGGCATTCACTGCCTGCAAGAATTCATTGATTCCTGGGATATGGGCAAGGACGTTATTGCCAATGATGAGATCCGCTTTCCCAAAAATCCGTAAGATTTCCTCGACTGCACCTGCATTGAAAAACCTGTTGAGGGTTGGGATCCCTTGGCGTTGTGCTTGAGCAGCGATGTTTTTCGCTGGTTCAATCCCCAGCGAACGTATTCCACGCCTGTGAAAGTGCTTCAGCAGATAGCCATCGTTACTGCCAATCTCCAGGACCTGACTGTGAGCATTCAGCTGAAATCGTTTGATGAACTCATCGGCCATTTCTCTCGCATGAGTAAGGAAGCAATCAGAGAACGAAGAGAAATAGAGATACTGGGTGAACATCTCTTCCGGCGGCACTGTCTCCGTTAATTGCACAAGGTGACACACCGGGCAATAGGCGACAGCCAGAGGGAAGGTCGGCTCAGGAGAACCGGCTTTCTCCGGAGATACATAAGCATTTGCCAGCGGCATCTTGCCTAAGTTAAGAAAGGATTCCGGTAATTGATTTCCACACCCGAGACATGTTCGCTTAATGTTGCTCATCGCCATGTAACCTCCTTCCATCTTTTTTCGTAGCTCCGAATTTGATCGCACGTTACTCCATACATTTGCTTGCGTTGTCCATTTGAGAGAGCTTGACAGTACCATTCTACAGTCATGTTCACAGCCTCTTCCAAAGATAAACAGGGACGCCAACCGAGCATGCGTCGTGCTTTACTCGAATCTAGGAGAAGAAAGCTCGCCTCGTGAAAATCTTCTTGAGGTGGAGAAGGTTGCCACCGTCCTTGATGCCAATTACTAATAATTAAATCGCAAAGGGATGCCACAGTTACAACACTTTCGTCACCGGGACCAAAGTTCCAGGCTCCTGACCATTCCTTCTCTTCCTGATAAAGTTTCTCAGCTAACATCAGATAGCCAGCCAGTGGCTCTAAAACGTGCTGCCACGGACGCACCGAGGCAGGATTGCGGACGATGAGCGGTTGGTCACTCCGGAAAGCACGTACAGCATCAGGCACGAGACGGTCTCTTCCCCAATCTCCTCCGCCAATCACATTCCCCGCACGAACCGTTGCAATGCCAACATTGAATCCAGGGTTTTCAAACCATGACCGACGATAAGAAGCCGTCACCAATTCGGCACACGCCTTGCTGGCGCTATAGGGATCACGCCCACCTATCCGTTCCTCCTCTCGGTACCCCCATATCCATTCCTTATTTTCATAGCATTTGTCACTCGTGACGATAATAGCAGCATGGACAGATGGGCTCTGCCGCACTGCCTCTAAGAGATGCACCGTCCCCATCACGTTGGTTGCAAAGGTATCGACGGGCTCGTTGTAGGAGTACCGAACAAGAGGTTGAGCCGCAAGGTGAAAGACTATTTCGGGGTTATGTATGTCAACGATGCGTTGCACCCCTTCCTTGCTGCGCACGTCACCAAAAACGGACTCCATTCTTTGGGACAATCCACAGAGCGTAAAAAAACATGGCTCACTGTCGGGTTCAAGCGCGTAACCGACAACATCAGCCCCCAAGTCCAGAAGCCATGTCGACAGCCAGCCACCCTTAAAACCAGTGTGGCCCGTAACAAGAACTTTTTTTTTATTCCAGAACGCAGCTCGTGTCATATTCACGCCATACAGCCCACGGAGGTTTGTTGCCTTGCCAAAGTTCATTCAACAATTCTCTCTCCCTGTATGTGTCCATGCACTGCCAAAAACCGTAGTGCTGGTACACTGCGAGTTGTCGGGACGAGGTCAATGTAGCGAGCAGTCCTTGTTCAAGACTTTCGTCATCTCCATTGATCATGTCTAACACCTCTCGTTGAAAGACAAAGAATCCGCCGTTGATCCATCCTTCGGCGACCTGCGGCTTTTCACGAAACGCACCAACAATGCCATCATCAATGGAAAGTTCTCCAAAGCGTGAGGACGGACGTACCGCTGTTATTGTACCCAGCATTCCTTTTTCTTCATGGAACGCACGAAGACACCGTATGTCTATGTTTGCAACGCCATCGCCATACGTCACCATAAATCGCGCGCTGTTGATATAGTGTGCAATACGTTTGAGACGACCACCAGTGAGAGTGTGTTCTCCCGTTTCGGCCAGCGTTATTTTCCAGTTTGACTCCGTATGATTATTGTGTATTTCAATTTCACGGGTGCCAAGGGTTATTGTGAAATCACGGTTGCGAATTTCGTAGTTGTAGAAATAATCTCGGATGACATCGCCTTTGTAACCAAGGCAAAGCACAAATTCAGTGTAGCCATAATGAGCGTAATGTTTCATAATATGCCAAAGAATCGGTCGTCCACCAATCTCCACCATAGCCTTAGGCCTAAACTCCGTCTCCTCGCGAAGCCTCGTCCCGAGTCCTCCACACAGAATTACGACCTTCATGATACATCTCCAAGATTGTGAAATATATGGCTACCATCGAACAAGTTGGGTAAGTATATGTGACAATAAGATTTTTTCATTTCCCCACTGCAATAATAATCTGTGCGATAGCAGTTGCCACAATACCAAGAGTTGTTACAAACGTGAAGGTGTCTCTAAACGTGGACCAACTGGTCCGATCGATGAAAATCGTGTCACCCGGCAATAACCCCAAGCTCTCCCCGTCGATGCTACTCAGGTGATCAAGATTAACGACAATCTCACTACGAGTCGGTATTGAATCTTTCCCGACAACACGGGTAATCTTTACCTCGCTTAATTTCGCGTTCTCACTTGGTCCACCTGCATAGGAAATAAGCTGGATAAGATCAGTCGAGCTTGGAACTTCATACCGGCCGGGATTCTTCACATACCCCCACACGTTTACCTGGAAGGTAAGCTCGCCCGGCTTCGCAATGTAATAATAAGAAGCAGCTGAGGGGCTAGGGAACGTTGGTGCAAGTCCGCTTGGGAGATCCTGTGCATAAAGGGAGAAAGGAACAGACAAATGAAAAAGCGTAAACAGAAAGGCTAACAGAAACAATGATGAAGAAGTGAACAGACGACGTAATTTATAAGCGGTGTCCATGATCATGTTCGACAAATTTTCGCTTGAATTGTTCTGATAGGGTTCTTGTCTTGGAAGTTCTTCATTCTTCTCTTTTGCATTCTTACCATTCCTATAAGGGATCTCATCGATGAATGACAATTGTTTCTTGAAGTTTTTTCCATCGTTGTTGATCTCACCCTGAGACACCTCAGGTGCTCCAATCCTTCTCTAGGCTTCCTTGCTTTCAACTTTCTCCTCTTTCCCATTTCCGGAACCATACGTTCCGTACTGGTAGCCATACCCATAATTGTAATATTTGTACTTGTAGTAACGATAGTAACCGCCGTATACCATTCGCAGATCGAAGTTGTTGAGAACAAGACCGAGACACTTCCCCCCGACGCTCTGAATCAGTTCCACTGATCGGTCGAGCGTATCGATTCTTGTGCGATTGGATGAGACAACTATGATGACCCCGTCAACGATCGTGGAGAGGATTGTAGGATCGGTTACAGCAAGCACAGGAGGAGAATCTAACAAGAGCACGTCGTATGTTCCTTTCAATTCCTCGATGAGATGTTTCATCCGTTGAGAGCCAAGTGTTTCCGCCGGATTAGGTGGAATAGTTCCGCAACAGACAATATCCAGATTCTCCAGGGGAGTTTTCCTAACAACGATTTCCAAAGGGGAATTATTGATCAGTAGCTCAGTGAGCCCAGGCTGTTTGTCCATGCCAAACTCGCTGTGGAGGCTCGGTCTTCGCAAATCGGTGTCGATTAAAATGACCTTTTTCCCTGCTTGCGCGAACGTAACGGCAAGATTAGAAACAGTCGTGGATTTGCCTTCTCCCGGATTTGGACTCGTCACCAACATCGATTGCACAGGTCGATCAACCTGAGCGTATTGTATTTTTGTTCGCAACCTTCGGTACGATTCCGCGATGGAGGAGATCGGGTTCAGGTAGGAAAGCAAGTGGGTATCGACATGCAGCCCGTCTCGCTCAAGCTTGGTTCTCCCCTCGAATCTTTGAATCTCTTCATTCATCAAAGCGACCGCGGTTAGAGTGACATACCCCTTTTTCTCGAGATCTTCAGGGGTTCGAATACGGACATCAAGGTATTCATGGAAGAATGTTAACCCGATCCCTAACATGAGCCCCAGGAGTGCGCCAAGAGCGAGATTCATCGGAATTCTTGGGCTTACTGGCTCAATCGGGACGTAGGCGGGATCGATAATGTCGATGTAACCAAACTCCGATTTCTCCTTAATCGCTGACTCGTGAAATTTTTCTTCAACGAGGAGATAGAGTTTTTCGTTACTCAAGCGTGATCGTTGAAGCCGCGCGAACTGAATATTTTTCTGTGGAATGCTCTCGAACTGCTTTTCATATTGACCAATGACATTCGTCAATGCCATTTTTTTGACGTGCAGTGCCTGAAGCTCAATTTGCAATTCAATGATCTTTTGTTTTGCCTCACTTAAGAAACTCGCAGGATCGTTTGTCTGACCTGTTATTCGCTGTCCGGGGATCAAGGATTGAATGAATTCTTCTGTTCTCTTCTGAAGTTTTGTCCTTAACGCATCAGCCTGATCGTCGATTTCCTTCAGCTTGTGCATGTAGATTTCTTGTCCGGCATAGCTTGGGTTTTGAGCAATCGTGACATCGCGCTGAACTTCAAGTTTTGCAAGCTGTTCCTGCAACAAACGAATGTACGGATCGTTTGCTTCTCTGATAACTTTGACAACATTCGGTTCTTCATTCGCAAGTTGTTCCTGGTAAGACGTAAGTGTTTTCGTCAGGGATTGAATACTTATATCAGCTGCATCACGTTGAGCTTCAAGTTCGGATAATTGTCCAATAATCTTTTTCGCTTCATCATCCAGTGAAACAATTCCGTGTTGCTCCATGTATTGTTGCAGCGCGTTTTCAGATTCATCTAGTGCGGTCTTTTTAGCTTTAAGTTGATCTTCGAGAAATTCGCGGACAGCTCTTGACCGCGTACGGCTGGTGAACATATTGCGGTCGTAATATATTTGTGCAAAAGTGTTGGCAATGAGCGCGGCTTCACGAGCCTGTGTGCTCTTGGCTGTAATTTTGATGACATCTGAGTCGCGGACAGGATCAAATTCTACAGCCTTTTCAAGCCTCTTGGCGATTTGTGTAACCGAAGAAACGGTATCTTCTCGTCCTGCATCCGTAAGAGGTTCAATGATCAGAATTTTCTCCTGCCTCATTACATCTGTATACCTCGTTTCTAGCAGCCGCCGAGCAACAGCTTCAGTGAGTGAACGGGATTTCAAGATCTCCAACTCGTTCTTAACATTCTTGACAGCTCCGATGCCGGTCACATCAAATAATCGTAATGCGGTTTGTTGTCCCTTCGTATCAACCAGCACCATAGCGGTTGACTCGTACACGGGTTTTGTGAAAAAGGTATACAACGCCACCCCGGTAAGGACGATAATAACTGATACGAGGATAGTCCTTTTCCCCCTGAGAATAACCTCGATGTAATCTTGGAGCGTCCCTTCTTGAGAAGGAACAGGTTGGGAATGGTTTTCGGAAGCTGCATTATTGTTATTCATGAACCCCTCTCTCGATCTATACCCTTTTGATTCTTTCAAATTGTTGGCTATCTTTTGGTTACTCGTTTATCGAGCGACTACACATTGTATGCGAATAAGCATTCTATCTGATATTCATTCGAACTATGAAGCTTTAGTCAAGGCTCTTTCCCTCGCCGACCAACTTCGCACCGACGAGATTTACTGCCTCGGTGACATTGTCGGCTACGGTGGTAGCCCCAATGAGTGTGTTCATCTTATTCAAAAGCGAGCTTCAAAATGTGTCATCGGGAATCATGACCTCGCTGCAGTTGATACCTCACATGCTCGATGCTTTACAAAACATGGAACAGTTGCTGCAGAATGGACCCATAAAATTCTTACGAAAGAAAATTTAGACTACCTTTCATCTCTACCATATACCAGTGAATTAGAACTTCTTACGCTCGTTCACGCTAATCCTGCTAAACCTCAAGACTGGGGCTATATTAGTTCTCTTGAGGATGCTCTCCCTCAGTTCGCCCACTTCAAAACACCACTATGTTTCATCGGTCACTCTCACATCCCGTTTGTCTGTGGCGAAGACCTAAAGACATTGTATTTCAAGAAAGACCTTCGCTTCATCATCAATGTCGGGAGTGTCGGGCAGCCCCGCGATGGGAACCCTCAACTTAGTTTCGGCATTCTTGATACAGAGACCCGGACCTATGAAAACATTCGGTCTGATTATGACGTTGCATCCGCTGCTCAAACAATCATTGATCATGGTCTACCCCGTTTCTTAGCCGACAGGCTCTTCCTTGGGGTTTGAAGGTTCATAGACACCTTTTGAATTTCTTTTGTAATTGATGTCATGGAATACCAATAACAAACATCTGACCTGCATCCCCGATGGAGATTCGTCTTTCCTGATCACCTTGAAATCAATTGGAAATTCGCCATGAGAATTCTTTCAGCTATTCAAGACACGTTCAATCGTAGCGCAGAGATCCTCAAGATTGTAGGGTTTACTCACAAGATCCTCAGCGCCAAGTCTCTTAGCTTCCATGCTGCTTTTCAGATCTGCATACGCCGTTAGCATAATCACTTTGATTGATGGAAAATTTTTCTTAATAAACTTGAGAACGTCAAAACCATCGACTTTTGGAATTCTAATGTCAAGAAGCGCTAGATCAAAGTTCAACTGCTCAACCAGATCAATTGCCTCACTTCCATCAGAGGCAGTCGTTACGCTATACCCCGCCACGGATAGCTCCCTACTTAACGTAATTCTAAGCACTTGATCATCTTCCACAAAAAGGATACGAGTTTTATTATGCATAAACAGATGCTTCTACCCTACATGAAATCATATCGATGTTTTCTTCCGTTTCAGTACACTTGCCAAAAGTAAGATTCCTTTGAATGAATCTCTTAAACATCGTTCAAGTAAAATCAAAGATATGAAACCCCAGAGTCCAGCTAAAAAGCGGGAGACTCTGATTGCGAAGAAACCTGCCCACCGTCCACCACGGCGGCCCTTGGCAGGCTGGGCTTCGGGGAATGTAACCCTTTGCTTGTCCGCCTCCCCAAAGGAGTCTTCCGGCCCGAAGGATTCCTTTGGAAAGGAATCCCTTCGGACTAGCGGATTCAAGCATGCAATGCTAATCATTCGTTGTGAAAACAGATGGCTCAATATTGGGTGAGCGTAAGTCAACCCTACTCTACTAAATCAATTGATGATTGCGTAATGCGCAAGCTCAACATCTGTCCTCAAATTCATCTTATCAAAAACACATCCACGGTAAGCATCTCCGGTGCAGGTTAGATATCGAACCGGAGCGCGATACCGTAATCATGTGCAACTGTCGAACTATTGACATTCCTATTTCTACTTTCTTCTTCATAATTGTAATGGAGATCCAAAAATACTTCATTGACTACTTCGTACGTGAAAAATGTCTGAAACCTATGGGTGCGGACAAGATTTCCAGAGAGAAAAACCTTTTCCGCAGAATCAACAGAACGATGTGGCTGCAAGAAATCACTGCCAACGTTTTCAATCAGCTTACCCGTAGAATCGTACACGTTTTCCCCTTTTCGTTGTACTTCGTATGCGAACGTAACACGGACTTTATGACTGAAACTGTGATCGACACGAAAGAACCAACTGTCTGCGTTTGGTCCAATATGGTGGCCAAGCATGTGACCGAGACTTCCGTAATTATTGTCACGCGACCGAGCGTGTGAGAACGTAAATGGCTCAACTCGGGTGTACTCTATAGCTGCCATTGTGTTTGTGAATAGTAATGGGTCGACAACTATTGCACCTATCTGATATGCATATTTGTTTTGGACGTCGTTCGTTCCCCACTTTGGGAAGTTGATATCGTCGAAAAATACAGTCCCCTGCAGTTCCACGTTCGATAGGAAATGCGTTTGAACATCCACTGCCCACAGAACGTTGTCACGTTCCTCACGCGATCGCTGCGCCGATTCCATGAGTGTTAGAGGATTAAGATATGCAAGGTCTGGGGAACGGTTGCTATAGATTACGACCTCCTGAAACCCCAGATCGAACAAGAATGGAAACGAGAACTCAACTCGATGTGCTGCAAAGTATTTATCTGCGACAATGGGCTCTTCGAATCTTGATAGTGTGTCCGACAGGAGCGTAAACGAAAGCGTGGAACGAGTCCCCAAAAGCCAAGCGTGTAGAAATGTGTACTTCAGCATGTTGTACTGCACATCGAGGCGGAGGAAGTCAAATGCGCGAGGATTCTCTGAGAGAATCAACTTATCACCGTAGCCATTACCCCACAAGACACGCTCTTTTCCCACCTGAAGTGATGCAATGCCAGCGTCATATCGAGCATAGCCATCAACAAAGTCGAAATTCTGTGCATCAGAAACTCCGATCTCGTACGACTGGCTGATGATTCTGTCCCTCTGAAGAGTTTTCCTGTTTCCCCAGAACTGTGCATTTGTTCCCTGGATGTAATAACCCAGTTTCTTGTTGACTGAACCTCGAATCCTGCCACCGAACTGAACAAACTGAGCCTTTTGGTCAGCCGATTTGTTTTCACTGTATCCTCGTGCGTCCAGTGTGAGCAGACCGTCGACAAACAGACTTGCATTCGTATCAGCATACGCGTAGAGAAATTTTTCTTTTTCTGTAAACAGCTCGCCCATCGCTGAACCAAGCGAGCGACCTGAAGGATTGAAAAGTGAATGAGAATCGTTGAGCAAGCCTGTTAGATCGTAGCAAAATTCAACGTACAAATCCTCAAGGAGATCTTGCTCCACCTCTGTTATTTTGTTTTTCTTGGTACCAATCTCCAATAGCATGTTTGCAATTTCTCGACGAGAAATGGGAAGAATGGCATCGTTGTAGTTCGATATAACTTTCTTTAACTCCATTCGTTTTAAGAATGTATAAATTGGATTCTGTATTGGAACATTTTCAACTTGAGAGTACAACGTTGAACAAATCATGATGATAAAAGGGGATGTACGAATGGATATTTTGCTCACGTTTACCATGACAGGTCAACGCTTACCCTCGGGAGTTCCCACCATTGAACCATATCACGTCCGCAACCACTAATCCAGACGAAAGGAATGAAAAGTCCTTCCATCTAGATTGAGACATTGTTCATTTCTCACTAACATCAGCACGCACCATCTCCTCTTAACACAGCAGGAATCGTTCGTAACAAGATTTTCATATCGAGGAGGAAGGATTGATTCTCGATGTAGTACAAATCGAGCTTGATCATCGTATTAAAGCCCAGTGCGCTACGACCACAAACTTGCCACAGTCCTGTCACCCCTGGTTTGGCTCTCGCTCGAGCTTTCATGTTTCTCAAGATGTTCCAATCCTCCTGTATTCGTTCCAGGTCAGAAACCGGTAGTGGGCGCGGACCCACTAGACTCATGTCACCCTTCAATACGTTGAACAACTGGGGAAGTTCGTCTATGCTAAGCCTTCGGATAATCTTGCCAACACGAGTAATCCTCGGATCATTTTTGATTTTGAAGAGAGCACCATCAGATTCATTGTATTTCTGCAAATGTCCTTTCATTCCATCTGCACCATGGACCATACTCCGAAACTTATAAAAGTCGAATGATCGACCGCCCCTACACAGTGACCGTTTCTGTTTGAAGATCATGGGAGGACCGGATTCAATCAAAATGGCAAAAACAGTGATTACAAAAACCGGCGATAGAAGGGCGATTAGTACCAAGCTCCCAACAAGATCAATAACCCGCTTCGTAATATCCACTTTTTGATGGAAAGCTTCTGATAGATTCATCACATCGTCTGCGACGATGTTGAAGCCTCCTGCCTGCGATATTGCATCAAGCACCAGTGTGGAGAAACGCAGTGCAATTCCTTCACCTTTTTTCTGTGTATTCACGTCTTGAAAAAGGTCGATTCTTGATTGGAAAGATGGAACAACTGCTGGATTATCTACCATTTCCCGTTGCATAGTCTTACTACTACCTTTCCGTCTTGTTGAACAATTACTTGTCTAGCCCTATGTACCAAGGACAGGTTATCGCGCACTGGTCGACCATGACCATGTAATGCAGTAAATTCCAAGAATGACTGAATCATGAGCTTTCCTTGAAATTAATCTGCCGACTCTGGTTGCGTTCTTTCGTCTAGCACAGTCTGGCTGATTACTCATCGCACCATGTCTCGATCGGGCGCAGATAAATTACATGTTCAGGAATAAAACAGGTATAGGAAGAATCGGGATTTTATTATCTGAATATTTCAGAGGGTGGCTGTAACCTTTTCGTTTTATTTTCCACGATGGCACTCAACCACGCTCCCTCGAGGTGACGATCTGAACACAATACAACGAAAGATCGCCGCCTTACAAACCGGTTGGCACAAACAAGAAATGAGCAAAGTAAGTGGATACCTGACCAGAAGACGTCAAAAACTCATGTCGACTTCAGTATGCCCATCTGCTGCTCTCTCAGAAGTATCGCATATTCAATTGTGAGAGATTAATAACGATGTTCAACCTAATTGCCCCCCCATCATTATCGGAACGGTCAATCATCTAAGCTTAATCTCTCAAATGGATTTGTCTGATCTTTGTAACGGAGGTAAAACACTTCTCTCTCTCGACATGCATTTCATGTCCCCGTATCAACGGTAGGTCATCCGGTGGAATCCAAACCACATAATACAGAGGGTTTCTAACCTTCTCTCCCTCCGTGAGGTACTTACCTGAAAACACATATCTTCCTTCAAAATTACCCTTGAATCTCTCGACAAACTTCTTCGCTTCTACTGCACGTAATGGACGCGAAGCACAGACGACTCTAATTTTGTTTTTATTCTCCATCAAACCTCTATATCACAGTCCAAACTGGAATTCAGCCTCTTCCTATAGCAACGTAGCTAGATCACTTCTAGAACGAACAACTCAGACTGGGGGGAACTAAGATGTTCTCGCCACACGATACTCGAAACTGGGGTCAAGCTCACCCTTATTTGTTATCCGCAAATCTGAGAACCGATATGGTGTGTCCTAAACAGTGCAACTTTACAACACACACTCTAAAATTGTGAGATCAAAAAGTGAGAATTTGCCGTCCAAGTAATTTTGACATATTTCTGGTGCTTCGGCAAAGACTTGAACGTCTAATAAAAGATAGATCAGATCTCATCCAATCGTTACTTATAATTACGACAATTGTCGTTATTTAATGAGGAGCATCTTTTTCACTTGGTCATAGTATCTGTTTACATCATTATTGCTCGTCACCTGAATGCGATAAAAATAAACACCACTCACAATGTGGTCGGCGATGAATGTTACTTTTTGTATCCCTGCATTCATCTTTTTTCGATCCAGGAGGATCGCAATGTTTCTACCGAAGATATCGTACACTATAAGGGAAACGAACCCCTCAATCGGAAGCTGAAATTCAATGGACGTGCTGGCATTGAAGGGATTAGGATAGTTCTGCTGAAGAAAGAATTCTTGTGGCGTCTCAACGCCAACAGTCTCAATACCGGTAAGCTGTGTAACAGTTGCACGAATAAATAGCATTGCTGGAAGGCCAAGAGCATCAAGTGAACTCCACTCAGCAATCGTCGGATTGTACTCCCAGGCGCGTCCGTTCGAAGAATTCGTATAACCGATTATTGGTTCAGTCGTGCCGTTGTACTTCAGACCAACAAAGAATTCCGGACTCGACGAACCTACCAGAAGAAGATTCTCCGAGGAAACGTCGATGTCAATCCATCCATTGCTTGCTGGAACCACAGAATTTCCAATATAGAACGGTGACAACGCTGGAACTCCTGCTTGCGCAATACTGCTGAGATAGATTACGGGTGTAAAACTACCATTTCCCGATGAATGATCTCCAAGGTAATAATAACTGAGTTTGTCGATTTCGACGTTGGTACTTGGTGCTGTTAGTCTATTTGCAAGAACCAAGCCAGAATTTGGTAACGCCCCGTATATTCCTCCAGTGGGAGAACCGCTATCGTAGAGGAGGACAATTCCACTAGCGCTATCACTGGAAACGGTCCCAGAGTAAACTCCATTGCCGTGCGTACCAATGACAACGAGTCCATCAGAAACTCTGGTGTCGAATGCATCAATAACCACATTGCCGATTGTCTCGGCACCCTCCCGTACCCAGACAGTGGATCTCCCATTCAGAGACGTCGTGGAGTAAAGTCCTGTACTCGTACCAACGAAGTACACGGTGGAAGAACCGACTGGTACGATTTCAACCCAACGACAAGAGGGACCGTTGCCCGTCCCGTCAGGATATTCTTCAAGATTCCCAGCAACCTCAATCCAACTTGAGCCACCGTCTGTAGTCGAAAAGAGACTTAGTACACCGTAATTCGTGAAGACAGCGATCGCCTTGTCCGCATCAGTTGGATCTACAGCAATGCAACTGATGTACGCGAACGGTGGGAAATTGACCCCTGTGATGTTCACAGGAAATGGGTCTCCAGTTTGAGCGTTGTCCAAGCGGTACACCTCTCCGAGGTATGTTCCATAAGACAGACGGTTCGCGGGAGTTTTGGAAATGCCGATCGCAGTAATAAGATCGAGAGGCACCGCCGATCGTGAAAGCAGGTCCCAATTCACTGTTGTTGTTTGCAAAGAACCAAGAGGAATAGCAGTTAAGTCATTATTCCGCCAGAGCACATTCCCCGCTGCAAGGTACATTCTGTCCGTGTTGTTAGGATCGAGAACGTACGGAGTAATGAACAAATACCCTGTTGCCCCTGTGGGATCAACTCTGGTGCCATTTGTTATCACTCCGCTGTCGTCGATGAGCTCTCGGACAATGTAACCATTTTGTGAAGAGACGTAGTAGGACGTTCTATGGTCTGCAACCGCGCAGAACGTGCCATCCCCGCCCCCGATTTTCGTCCATGGTTCCGTGGATGAGACAGAATTGGTGAACCAGGATCCGTTGTCCTGCAACCCACCAATGATGGTGTTGTCCCCGAGTGTTGCATGATCAACTGCGACTGTATAAAACTGGGTGGTCAGGTATCCATTGTTCAACGACTCCCATACAATATTCGGGGCTAGATCGTCAGTTGTCACACTGATGCCACCATCGTGGCCAGAGAGCAACACCGAAGGATCTGAAGGTAAAAATACAAGAGAATGCTGATCTGGGTGATGGCTTGCATAGAAGGAAACATTGTTTAGTGTTGAAAATCCACCAATCCATGTTGTATTCGACATCGTTGCAAAGCCATTACTCGAACGGTAGAGGTTTGTTCCACCGATGAAAACAACATCCGCATCGTCTGGCTTTACCTTTACAACCAGATCATAGGAAGTTTGTGAAACAAAATCGCCAAACGGCGGACCAAATCCGGGGAGATTTGCAGATCGATCCTCCCAGGTGCCACCGCTCCCTGAGCCGTCACCACTCACGTAGATATACTTCCAGATGCTGTGCCATTCTTCGGTGGTAACATAAACACCCCTGCGACCAGCACCAGGAGTTTCACTGAGGAAATAAACTATGTTCTCGTTTGAGGGTGCTATCCCAATAACTACTCTGGCGTACATCGTGGGCCATCCTAGAGGTGTGATGTCTGTCCATGTGATGCCGTCCTTCGACCGCCAGATACCTCTCGAGGAGGAGCTCATCGACAAATCATTCGTTCGTTCACTCAGTGTCGCATAGACAACACCTGTCGATGTTACCGCAACATCGGTGTACCGGGAGGCAGTATTCGAAAAACCACCAAGAACTCGAACCCATGAGTTGCCACCATCGCTACTCCTGTAGATCCCCCCAAAGGTTGCAGCATATACCTCGTCCTCAGAGTTGTTCGACGGATCGGTTGCGATATTCCAGATAAAGTCGAACGGATGATCCCATTGAACATTCCCAGACACTGTCGAGGGGAGTCGCGTCCACGAGATGCCACCGTTGGTTGATTTGAAAATACCATCCCCAGCGTAGAGTGCACCTGGACCTTGCGCGGAGTTTCCTATCAATTCACCTGTTCCATAGTACCAGATGTTCGTTTTGCCAATGCGAGTATCTTGGACAATACATGATGTACTCTGTAAATCAGAAGGGATTGTCATTTTCGTCCAGGTAAGCCCAGCGTTGGTTGACCGCCAGACCCCGCCCGAGACGCCACCTGCAAGCATGACACGTTCATCCGAGATATCCACTGCAAGCGCTCTCGTTCGACCACCCACATTATACGGTCCCCTCTTTGACCACACTATCGGGTTGATTTGGCTGACACCTCTTTCACTCCTTTGCTTCTGCAAATGGATCGACTCTGCAGTGGGTAAGGTCAATGCAAACGCGAGCTCTTTCTCCCGAATGCGTAATGGAATCCTCCCTGTCGCAGGGTCATGAAGTCTCATCCAATCCCACTCCGCCTGCGACCGCTTGCCGTCAGCACGTTCAAACACATCCACTGGCGTTCCTTGAACACGTTGCGCATACACAACACTTGTTCCAAAGGGATCATTTATGACTGAAACCAAGAACGACAACACCACAACGAGATAACGAACCAATCGTACCAAATATAAATGTTGTTTCATGACTATAGTTTCTCCTATCTATTGTTGTGATCGAGCGTGACTCTCTATCATCATCGTAAATCAATGCTGACGCACTCTTGTACCAAGACGTTACTATTCACAAGACAGGCTAAGCTGCAGAAGATGAGTGAAGAGAATCCCCATCTTCAGAGAGTTAGTCAACCAAACCATTCAGAACTGCATAGTGAGTAATCTCCACGTTGGTTCGCATTCTCATTTTTTCGAGAATCCGCTCACGGTGCGTATAAACAGTTCCTACACTAATAGAAAGATCACCAGCGATTTCTTTGGTGCTCTTGCCGCCTGCAATCATACGCATGATCTGATACTCACGGGGCGACAGCGTCTCATGAATTGGCTTCCCGTCTCCTAACCGTAGCCCATATGTTAGCATAGTCGTCAGATGCTCGCTAATAAAGGTAAAACCTCTGCTTACCTTCCTTATAGCCTTAACCAACTCTCTTGGATCAGATCCCTTAGTGACATAACCGGCTGCACCAACCTTCAGAGCCCGAATTCCATACCGAGTCTCCGGATGCATGGTGTAGAATATGACGGGGAGATTTGGGTGGTTTCTCTTGATCTGCGCGAGTATATCCAGTCCATCACCTTCAGGCATAGAAATGTCCAAGACAACCACATCCAGGTGGAGTTTGGCCACCGCGTAAAGTACTTCTTGACCGCAGCGTGCTTCACCTACAACTTCGATATCAGATGCTGCTTCCAAGAAATTCTTCAAACCTGTCCTGACAATCTCATGATCGTCAGCAAGAAGAACTCGTACCATGCTAGCTTTGTATATATCGCATATATTACACCTTTATCCTGCAACATACTCATAACGAGTTGTGACCCTACGAACCAACAAACAACCAAGCATGTTCGGTGTCACCGCAAGATGACCCACCGTTTGGTTAAAACCTAAGCAGAACGTATGTTCCTCAAATATTAGTGAGAAAAAATGACCATTGATCGAGTTGTAAAGTATAAATTCAACCCGATTTTGGATATAAGAAAAAATCGTATTTCTTTATCCAAAAAATTAAGATACGGTACTCGCCCAAGCGAGTGTACACCTGAGAAGATGGTTGAAGCAAAAGCTCATGGGAAGGACGATCCCCCACGCCTTCTTCGGCAAACTTAGGATCTCAGCAGTGACTACCTACAGAACAGATACCGTTCACTGAAACAAACAATGAAAACGGCGTATGATTCAGCATTTAACTATATTGGAATCCACACCGGGTAGGTGGACAGTAATGGAGGTTCCACGTCCCTTGATTCCGCTTATTTCAACTGTGCCACCGAATTGCATTGCGCGTTCACGCATACCCAAAAGTCCGAGAGAGAACCTGTCGGCAGCTTCCTGATTTTTGATTCCCTTCCCGTTGTCAAGGATCGATAAAGTTACGCTGTGCTTCTTTTTTTGAAAAAAGACGTTAACTTGGGTTGCATGAGCATGCCGAGCAATGTTCGTTAGGCTTTCTTGAAAAATTTGGAAGAGCGCTGTCGATCTTGTCTTATCAAGCTTTATTTTTCGAGGCAATACCTTGAGTGTACATCGTATCCCAGTCCGATCCTGAAATTTTGCCAAGTGGGATTGGATTGCATGAACAAAACCAAGCGGATCTAGGTAATCATATCGTAACCCGATCGCAACGCTCTTCATCAACTGGAGAGTTGACGCAAGCTGCTTCGATATCGCCCTTATTTTGTCCGTAACAATGCTCAGATGTTGCTTTTCCGTGATTTGAATAATTGTTTCCCCTAGCGAAGCAATATCTAAGTTCAATGCAGTCAGTGCCTGTCCCAAACTGTCATGGATTTCACGGGAAATGCAAGCTCGTTCTTCTTCGCGAGTGGCTTGTAGGTTAGCGACAAGAGGACATAGGGATCGACATAAGGCTTTCAATTTGTCTTCCGCTCTCACTCGAGCGGTAATGTCATCACCTATCTTCGTGATGCCAACAGCGTTTCCACTCGTATCTCGTACAACGATATTGTCCCATGCGACGAGACGTAGCTCCTTGCATCGAATGAGTATATGATCTTCAGAAGAAAATCGGAGTTTACCTATCGCGATCGACTTCGCAAACGAAGCGATGGCTTCCTTGCGTAAGGTATGTGGAACAAACGTACTGAACCAATCCTGTTTTATCACTTCACCGCTCCGCCATCCGGTAATATCGAGAAAGTGTTCATTAACATAGACAATTTTTCCGTGGAGATTCAAGATCACCGTAATAGGTCTAATTTTTTCCAAGATATCTCGAAAATGTTGCTCGGATACTCCAAGTGTGGCATCTGATGGATTCGTTTGGTAATATCTTTTTTTTTCTCCACTTTGCTTCATAAACAACGCCGATACATTAGAAACATTTTTTAAAAAGAATTTGTAAGATCGACTATTTTTAGTAAAAGCCAAAGCAAAAGAAAAAACGGCTTCTTGAGACAATAAGCTTTATGGCAATCGAGATCAAATATCAAGAACATCTTCTTGAGCTTATCAGCTGTTGCGAATAAACCACAACTCAGCTTTAGTAAATTCGTCGTCCCAAGCACGTAGGATGCCAGATATACATCAAGGGAGACAGGTT
>JACQVI010000146.1 GCA_016209795.1 Ignavibacteriota bacterium | reverse complement strand
TCATTACTATTGTTTCTATCGCATTGAGCAGTTGCACCCATCGCCAATATGAACGCACTTCACCATCGACACCAGATATCACTGCGCAGGAACTTCAACACCACGTGAAATATCTTACCTCCGATGAGCTTCAAGGGCGTCGAGCGGGAGAAAAAGGTAACGAAGTAGCTGCGGCGTATATAGCAAGCGAATTCAAAAAATACGGCTTACTGCCTGTCGGGGACAAGGGCACCTATCTCCAGCATTTTAATTTTATTTCCTCCGTAAAAGTTGGTGAACAAAACAAGTTCGCCATCACTGCGAATGGCAAGTCAGATACACTGACACTGCAAGAAGAGTTCAGACCGATGGGATTTTCTCTTGATACGACCATCACTGCGCAGTTAGTTTTTTGCGGCTATGGAATTTCTGATACCGCTCTCAACTATGATGACTACGCCAACATCGACGTTACAAATAAGATCATTATTGTATTACGCTACACACCCGAAGGGAGAAAGCAAGAGAGCCCTTTTTTCAAACATGCACCATTTCGAGCAAAAGCTTTTCAAGCTCGAACACAAGGTGCAGCAGGGGCAATCTTTCTTTCAGGTCCTCTCGATGAAGATAGCATCCCACGATTAATTCCATTCACATTTGAAAGAGGTTTTGGTCATTCAGGCATTGCTGCCGTTACGATGAAGTGGACAACGGTGGATTCAATCTTCAAGCTCGTCGGAAAAGATTTAAAGGCTATCCAGCAAGAAATGAATTCCACAAAGCAACCTCAATCATTTAAGCTCCCGGGTGTGATCGTGTCGCTGCAAACTCAAGTCTTCAAAGTGACATCGACCACAGCAAACATTCTTGGGTATTCCGAAGGTGTTGATCCTGTGCTGAAAAACGAAGTACTTGTCATTGGTGCACACATGGATCATCTTGGAATGGGAGGCGATGGCTCGTTGAAACCTGATACCGTTGCCATTCATTATGGTGCTGATGACAATGCCTCAGGGACGGCAGCATTGCTTGAGGTCGCGCAATACGTTTCTTCACAAAGGTATTCATTGAAGCGAAGCATCCTCTTTATTGCGTTCTCAGGAGAAGAATTAGGTTTACTTGGATCAGATTACTATGTCAAGAATCCTGCGTTTCCTCTCGAAAGAACGATTGCGATGATGAACATGGATATGATCGGTCGATTGCGAGAAAGTACGCTCGTTGTTGAAGGCATGGGCACTTCTCCACGATGGAGAGATATTGTTCAGAGGCAAAATGCTGACTCATTCTTCACACTCAAGCTGAAAGATGATGGCTTTGGACCGAGTGATCATGCTTCGTTTTATGCGAAAGATATTCCGGTGATGTTCTTCTTCACAAATCTTCACAGTGATTATCACAGACCTTCAGACACGCGGGAGAAGATCAATTACGATGGTGAACAACATATCGTTGAGTTTGTTGCACGAATTGTAACAGACATTGCTAACAGTACTGAAAAACCAGCATTTACAAAAGTGGCTTCAGCGGGACCCGGCATGAGCAGTGATCGTGAGAATATCCGAGTAAGTCTTGGTGTGATGCCTGACTATGCAGAAGAAACAGTTGGATTAAAAATCTCTGGAACACGAGCAGGTAGTGCAGCGGAAAAGGCAGGCCTACAAGGCGGGGATATCATCATCAAATTAGATGGTAAGGACATAAAGAATATTTATGACTTCATGTACTTACTTGGAAACTACAAACCTGGAGATGAAGTTGTTGTCGTCATAAAGCGCGGTAATGAAGAACTTTCACTTCATGCTACACTGGAAGCACGGAGGTAAGCAAAGATTACAAACTGAAGAATTGAATCATTTATTCATTGACTCAATGAAACTATCACCAATTAACCATTTAACCAATTAACAAATTAACCAACTCACTATTCACAACATCTTTTTTGCAATCTCCCTTAACTCCTCCTTGCTAAGAAATTTCTGGACCAGCGGAAAAAGGATGTAATTCTCTTTGTGAATATGGTTCACAAAAAGTTGAACCACATCCTTAGCAACAATCCGTAATCGCTTGATAGCCGAGAAACTATCACGATTGCTCTGCACTGTATTGATTGCTGTGCTTAACCGCGTAAAACCTTTCCGTAACTTCTTGTGATCGCTGCGCATGAGGCGAGTCGGTCCTTCAATGTATCTCTCAAGAACTGGAAACAGCGCAGCTTCTTCCTTATGGTTATGAACACTCACTTCTTCTTCGATAAATTTCAGAGCAGCTTTAATTTGCTTGAAGTATTTTGACGAATAACCATCCTGCGAAAATGAGTACACCGCCCTGTTTAGTAGTTTTAACTGCACTAAGGCGTTATTATGCTCTTGCATCAGTTGAGCAATGGGGTCAGTCGTTTTTCTCATAGAACGAACTATGATTATTCTAATTCAATCAATGTTGTGTATTTCATTTTGCCGTTTGCTAACATTCCTTCAAGTCTACCCACCAGTTCAGTCGTTCGTTCATCCTGATCCTCAAGCTGTTCATACTCCTCCCTACTCTTACAGACAAATACTTCAGAAAAGCTATTCCTTTTCCCTTTCAATTCAAAAATCGAATAATTCTGATATTTCTGTCCCAGATGCTGTTTCATCTCCTGAGTCAGTGCTAGGTACTCACTACGTTTTTCAGGATTGATGTCGTATGATATCGTGAAAATCACTTTCCCCATAAATTCCTCATATTC
>JACQVI010000013.1 GCA_016209795.1 Ignavibacteriota bacterium | reverse complement strand
TCCATCATCATAGAGATCTTTCCACTCCGGATTGTGTTTTTCGATCAAGCGAATTTTCCAAGCTCGATTCCATTTTTTCAATTGCTTTTCCCTCCGAATGCCAGTAGATGGATCAACATACTGTTCATAATACACCAGTCACTTCACATCATAGCGTGACGTGAAACCTTTGATTGCCTCCGTTTTATGTTGAAACGTCCTTCCTGCAAGGTTACCAGTAAAACCAATGTATAATGTCCCATTTTTCTTACTTGCTAAAATGTAGACAAAGTATGATTTATCACCAATCATGTTATGGATTCCCGACTATCCCGCAAAGCGGGACGGGAATGACAATAAGAAAGGATCATGTGATGTTATTTGACCGATCATGATGATGATTGAGTCATTTGATCATTTATTCATTGACTCAATGAACCAATGAGACAATGAAACAATGAGGTGATAAAAGTTCATCGCTCCTTATTCTTCCACCACTTGTTCAGTCGTTCTCGAATGGTTTTCTCCATGCCCTCATCTGACGGATGATAATAGATTTTATCTTTCACATTATCAGGCAGATACTGCTGCTCAACAAAATGACCATCAAAGTCGTGGCTGTATTTGTACTCCTTACCATATTTCAACTGCTTCATCAGTTTTGTCGGAGCATTGCGTAGGTGCAAGGGAACCGACTCATTGGGAAGTTTTTGAACATCATTCATAGCCTCACCAATCGCTCGTACGGCAGCATTGCTTTTTGGTGCAGAGGCAAGATATGTTGCAGTCTGAGAGAGAATGATCTGAGCCTCAGGCATCCCAACATAATCAACAGCAGTGAAGCAGCTCGTCGCTAACGTGAGTGCATACGGATCAGCATTCCCGATATCTTCTGAAGCAAGGATAATCATCCGTCGTGCGATAAACTTCGGGTCTTCACCTCCTTCGAGCATCCGAGACAACCAGTACACCGCAGCATCAGGATCACCACCACGCATACTCTTGATGAATGCAGAAATGATGTTGTAATGTTCCTCGGCACCTTTGTCGTACTTCGCGTACTTGCGCTGGAAGGCTTCCTCAATGATTTGAGTCGTGATGGCTTTTTCTCCAGACTTTCTCGACTTAACCAATCGTACTGCTGTTTCTAAGCCAATCAGCATCTGGCGTGCATCGCCGGCAGCGAGCAACATCAAGAGTTCTCGTTCCTTCTTACCAAGAACAATTGTTTGATCTTTTAACAGCGTGTCTGTTGTTAAGGTATGATCGAGGATGTGGTTCAATTCATCCACATCTAATGGCTCAAGCACATAGACTCTGCATCGAGATAGGAGTGGCGAGATGACTTCAAAGGAAGGGTTTTCTGTTGTAGCACCAATCAGAGTAATAACACCGTCTTCGACACTATGAAGCAGTGCATCCTGCTGTGCTTTATTGAAACGGTGAATCTCGTCGATAAAGAGAATGGTTCTTTTATTCAGCCGATTGCGATTGATTTCCGCGCGATCAATTACTTTTCGAACATCCTGAACGCCAGATGCAACGGCACTCAGTTGAAAAAACTCAGCTTTCGTTTGATGCGCTATGATCCGAGCAAGAGTAGTTTTACCACAGCCAGGTGGTCCCCAGAAAATCATCGACGGAACATCATCACGCTCGATGAGGATGCGAAGAGATTTTCCTTCTCTCAAGAGATGGCTCTGTCCAACAAATTCATTCAGTGTTTTCGGACGCACACGCTCGGCGAGCGGAATCGAGGAAGGACTCGGTCGATGGTCTTTGAGTGTTTGATTGAACAGTTCCATACGACTAAACGGTTTGGGGTTCGAGGTTTGAGATTCGTGTCAAACGTTTAGGGAAGAGTGTCTCAAACCACAAACCTCTAACCTCTAACCATAATTATTCTTTTCCCTTCACCTTATACACCGTCTCCCCTTCTCTGATTAAGCCGTACTTTTCACGAGCAACCTTTTCGAAAGCTTTAGGGTCATTATCGAGTGCCTTACTCTGAACCTGTAATTGCAATTGCTCTTGTTGCGCCTCACGGATTTTTTCCTCCATTGCTTTCTTCTCTGCCTCCAGGCTGAGACGCTTAAGGAACCCTCGATTACTGAACAACATAAAAAACAATGCAGGTATCACAATAAGAAGTGTAATCCGTACGCTTTTCTTCTTCAGGATTTTCCTCAAAGAGCTGAGGATGTACGCTTTCCTTTTGGGCTTTCGATAAAATTGCTCATCCATGACGATGGAATGTAAGATTTCTTACGATAGGAATCAACTGATGAATGAGAGGATTAGATACCCTGAACTGAAATCGGTAATCCGAAATCTGATATCCCATTTGACTTGAAGCTTGAAACGTGAAACCTATTGTTTGTACCAATCCGTCTTTGGCTTGAACGCAGTCTTGAGTTTCCGCTTTTCGTTAAACCGCTCGATCGCTAAGTTGATCAGCCGATCGAGAAGCTCAGGATAAGGAATCCCAGAAGCCTCCCAGAGCTTCGGATACATGCTGATAGAGGTAAAACCAGGAATTGTATTGATTTCATTAAAAAAAATTTTGTTCGTTCGCTTGGTGACAAGGAAATCCACCCGCGCCATTCCAGCACAATCGATGGCTTTGAATCCTTCGACTGCATACTTCTGAACCATTCGTGCTGTTCTGTCAGGTAACTTTGCTGGAACAATCGCCGTTGATTTCCCATCCACATACTTTGCGTCATAATCGTAGAATTCATTCGAAGGGATAATCTCTCCCGGCACCGAGGCTATCGGATCATCATTGCCAAGCACGCTGACTTCAATCTCCCGAGCGTGTTCAATACTTTTCTCCACAAGAATCTTCCGATCATATTCGGCTGCAAGCTCTATTCCTTTAACAAGTTCTTTCCGATTGTGTGTTTTGGTAATACCAACACTCGATCCTAAATTTGCCGGCTTCACGAAGCACGGATACTTGAGCTTCTGCTCGATTGCTGAGATGATTTTTTTCTCTTTGACACCATACTCATTCGTAAGAAACCAGACGTAGGGGCTCACGGGAACATTGACTCTCTCACATAGTTGCTTGGTGATAACTTTATCCATTCCCACAGCGGATCCGAGAACACCAGCACCAACATACGGAATCCCTGCCAACTCAAGTAAGCCTTGTACTGTTCCATCTTCACCGAATGTACCATGCAAGACAGGAAAAATCACATCGAGAGGATTGTCGATGACTCGACTCGTCGAGAGGTTTGGGGTTTGAGGTTCGAGATGAAGCTCCATTAACCCTCTTTTATTTGGATCGGGGAGAAGAATTTTATCCGGAATACTGTCGAGATTAGTTCTTTCCTTTAACAACCTAAGAGTGTCGGATGAGCTGAGCCACTTGCCTTCTGGCGTAATGCCGATAGGGATAATTTCGTATTTCTCCTTATCGAGTGCCTTGATAACGGAAGTTGCGGAAACAAGCGAGACTTCGTGTTCAGCAGAACGGCCGCCAAAAAGAACACCAACACGGGTTTTTGATTTGCGATTTGTGATTTGTGATTTCATTATGGAATTAACCAATTAACAATTTAAACGATTAAACACTAACCACTCACTACCCACCACTCAACATTCTCTTAACGAGTTCACGGATTTCTTCATCTGTAGGAGTAGGAATCGAACTCTCTCCTGTAACATCCCCAGACTCACAAGCGATCTTGCTGGAGAAGTCTTTCCCATACGATTGTTGACTGATTGCACGTAGCTTTTCTATGTCTTCTGGGGAAAGCAGCCTTTCACCGCCGAGCATCCGAGCAACAAACGTAATGTGTGCCGCATGTTCAACTTTTTCCATTTTGAAATAAGCATCATATAAATCTTTTCCATACGTAACAACTCCATGATTGGCAAGAAGAATTGCATCGGCTTTTTTGACATAAGGCTTGAGTGATCGTGCAACTTCTTCCGTTGACGGTGTCGAATATTCAGCTAATGGGATTGCGCCCAGTCCAACGATGACTTCTGGAAAAAGGCACTCTGTCAGCGGTTGGCGTGCCGTTGCAAAACCAGTAGCATACGGAGGATGAGCATGGACGACAGCGTTGACATCGGGACGCTGACTGTAAATGTACAGGTGCATGCCGAGTTCGGTGGAAGGTGTTAGGTGTGAGGTGATAGGTTTGCCCTCCTTATCAACTTCAACCAAATCCTCGGCAGTTACCATGCCTTTGTTGATGGCTGTTCGAGTTGTGAGAAAGTTTCCGTTTCCCAAGCGTGCGCTCACGTTGCCATCGGTGGCTGTCACGAAGCCTTTGCTGTAAAGGCGGTGGCAGATGTCGATGAGTAGGCTAATGTTTTCTTTACTATAGTTCACTACTCAATGTTTTCTGTTGGTAATATAAGATTTTTCTTGATTCCTTAATGAGCCGATCTCTTCGTGTATCAC
>JACQVI010000143.1 GCA_016209795.1 Ignavibacteriota bacterium | reverse complement strand
TACCAGCTATCAGCGCTTCCCAATTCTCAAGCTCATCAAGATACGACTTCCAGACACTAAGTACATTCTGAAAATTTTCCATAGCCCAACTCTATCAAAAAACTTAAGTCAGTGATGAGGAGGTCGAAACCGCTAGAGAAGCCAATCAACGACAAATAGTAAACCAGCTAGGGCAATCGCCACCGATAGCAAAACCTTATAACGGTGCTGGGGAACTTTATCCACCACTTTTTTCCCGATCAACGAGCCGATGACGGCCGCCGCCAAGAGGAGCGGAAGATACCAAACTTCCTGAGCTTGAAGAAACCCTTCTGAAAAATAAATCGGAATGCGCGTTGCGTCCACGGCCAAGGCAATCGTGGCCGCGGTGGCGATGTACTTGGTCTTCGGTATCCCAAAAGCCTGCAAGGCCGCCCCGCGTAACGCGCCACCCGTGCCGATCAGACCAGCCAGGAATCCCGATACTCCCCCGCTCACCACCAAACGAAAGATTGTTGGCGTGATTGCCGGTACTTTCTTAAGGAGATTCCCTATCCCAAAGAGTAACAAAAAAATGCCGAGAAGCCCCTTGAGCGTGGCTTGGGGCAAGTAGCTCACCAAAAGTGCCCCCAGAACTGTCATCATAACACTGGGGAGACCAAATTGGACAAGGATTGTTCTATCGATTCCCGATTTGAAAAAGGTAAGCCGGGCGAGGTTGCCAAAGATATGGAAAATCGCGACCAGAATCAAAGCAGTAGGGAAGTCAAAAAACAGGAGGGCCAGCGGCAAAAAAACCGTTGATGATCCGAAACCAGCAATCGTGCCGAGAATTTCTGAGATAACCGCCAGCAGAAAAAATTCAATCACCATGTCGCAAGCATACCAAATGTGCCTGAATTCTAAATCGTCGCCTTTTCAAGGCTGAATTGAGGTTTCTTTGTTCGTCTGTAAGCGTCGGTAGAGCTTCGCAAGCTTCCGGTCCCCCGTTAAAGGGACTGTCGCCGAATAGCGTCATGGTCGTCGATCACGTTTAGGCAGGCCGATTCGCGGCGGAGCCAAACGTGGAGCAGGACCTCGCACCACATCCGATACGGACGCCACCGTTCGGCAATGTGGATGAGTTCTGCTTGGCTCGGTAAGTGAGTTAACTTATAGGCTCGCTGGCAGGCATGTTTCGTGAGGTTGTCATCGGTAATCTCGTCAACAATGCCAGCCCCACGAAACAGAATCCCTTGGGCGTAAAATGGACCAATCCCATCGATGGCTTGGAGCTCAGTGAGGACTGTCTCTATCGGCATCGCACGTAACCGGGCGCGGTCCAACTGACCAGCAAGGGCCGCGCGAGCAACCCCATGCAAACGACCTATTTTGATCTCACTCAAACCCGGAAAGCTCGTGATTTGTACAAGACCCTGAGGTATGGGAAACGCTGCGAATTTTCTACCCTCGATGGTAATTTTGTCGCCAAATTGGTCAGCCAGCTGTTGTTGGAGCATCTGGCGCTGTTTGACCGAGACGCGCTGGCCAATCACAAATCCAGCCGCCGCTTCATAGGGCGAATGAAAAAGGACCGGCCGCAAGAACTGATACTTGTGCTGGAGTTCACCGATCACCTGATCGCGCTGACCTACGCCCGTCCAGTCAGCTTCGTCACCGTCGAGCGACAGTACCGACAGGGCTTGTCTGATTGCAACTGCTCCATCGGCCGTGCCGAAGGCTTCAGCCGTCAGCTGACCAGCAGCGGTTTGCGTCAGCGCCACTGCTACCGAGCCCTTCCAACCATCAACCGGAAATGCCATCACCAACTGATAGCGTTCTGGTGTATCAACAAGCACTGGCCAACCGCCAAAATAGTGGTTTTGGTTACGGAGATCAAAGGGGGCGTGATGCTCAATTACTCGTGTCATCGTGATGCCAGTATACTGAAAAAATCAAAACAAAATCTAAAAGGGACAGTAGATCATCATCTTGACAAGACCATTCTCCTATTTGTACGATTAATATGTACTATTAAGTTGAATAATTGGAGTTGTGTCATGAGTACTCAAACAATATCCGCATCAAATCTTAGGAGCAGTCTTGCAGATGCTCTCGATGCTGTCGATGCTGATAATATTCTTATCATCACTCGTCGAGGCAAAAAAGAGCGGGCCATTGTTGATCTGGATAAGTTAGAGGACTTACTGGCGGCTAGCAATCCTGCCTACCTACGAAAGATTAAGGAAGCTCGTGATAGCAAGGAATATCTCAGCCACGAGGACGTTTTTGGAACGATCTAATGTCTGGTTACAAGCTGCTCTATAAAAAACCGGTAGCTAAAGAAATCCAAAGACTGCCTAAACAGATTCAGAAACGACTCAAGCTCAAACTCGAATGGTTTATTAGCCAAACTGACCCCCTGCAATTCGCTGAACCGTTGACTAAGCCAGCTGATGCCCAATATCGGTTTCGGGTTGGCAATTATCGAATCCTTTTTGATGTTGAGAGCCAGAACATCGTGATTTTACATATCCAACATCGCAAAGATGTCTATCGCAAGTAGTCTTTTGGGGAAAATGTCATAAATTAACCGTACAGTTGGCTATGCGTGCCGATCAAAGCAAAAATGATCAGCTCATCGCCGCGCTCGAGATAGAGCGCGCGGAGGTCGCCGCTGATGTTCATGCTCCAGTAGCCCGCGTATTTGCCCTTGAGCGGGTGAACGCGTAACTGAGGGAGCGTCGGGTCAGCCATAAAAAGTTGCAATCGCTCGTCAAACTGGTCCCGCAGCTTTATTGGTAATTTCTGGTATTGGCGGCGAAATTGTTTAGTAAAAGCATAGCGCATAGAGCCGACGCTTATTTGCACTGCAGAGCCTTCAAGAAATCATCAGCTGTTTCGAATGGCCCGACGGTTGCACCGGCAGCGATCTCTTTTTCGACTTTTTGAATCAGCTTTTCCAGCTTGGGGGTCATCGGTTCAGGCGCATAGAGTTCGATCCGGCGCGTGGCGGCAACTTGCCGCAAATAGGCGTTAACCAAACTGCTCAAGGTTAGCCCAGCGCTTTTGGCCACCTCTTGAGCCGAAGCCTTGACATCCGTATCAATTTTGACACTCATCACGGTTTTCATACTACTAAGTATATACAACGTAGTATTATTGTCAAGATTTCGATACATTTACTCGACTGCTTGGAGTAATTCGTCAACAGTTTCAAATGTTTGAGATTTTCCCTGCCGGATCTCTCTCTGGCCCATAGCAACTTCAAATTCCAGGAGTTTCCTTTGGGCATACTGAATAATCGCCCGCATTTCTTTGGCAGTCTGTTCGAGTTTTTTGGGCTGAGCAATGATTTTACTCATAGTGTTTTTAGAGTACATTTATCCCCTAAAATCGTCAAATCGGCCCCTTCAGAGCTTTGGCGGAGGGGGGTGGAGCCTGCCTGCTGGCAGTCAGGATAGACAGGAATGTTAGAACTTGATTAATTTTTCAGACAAAATAAATCCCACCAGGCACATCCCTGTGCACTGGCGGGAAAGCAAATTAACTGTAGCTTGGGCGCTCAAACTCTAGATCCTTCCGGACGGATCCCTGGTGTACCCTCCAACCCATCTCCTCCGCCGCTTGACGAATTTTGTGCAGAAACGTTACATACGGCCCAGGCCACTCGTCGAGATCGGATGGGTTGAGGACAACGATATCAACCCCGTCTCTTTCACGATTTGTCATGACGCGAATGTCTACAAACACATATATACCTACCCTCCAATACGAATAGTGTAACCGTAGTTACCCATCAATAATAGGACAAAAAGCAATATATGTCATATTAATTGACATAACTTATTATCCTATATATCCTATAATTAGTTTAATAGTGTCAATAATATAATCATATTATGAATGATTTGGAACAAACTTTAATTAAATTTGGTCTGACAGATAAGGAGATTATTCTCTATCTGGCTACTCTTGAATTAGGTGAGAGCCTTGTCCAACCTCTGGCTCGTCATGCCAACCTCAAACGTCCTACGGTCTATGAGCTACTGCCCCGCTTGGAACAGCTCGGACTGATTACGTATGGTTCGCTTGGAAAGCGTCGGAGTATCATTGCCGAACCGCCCGCCAAACTCATTGCCCTTCAAGAAGAACAACTTGTTGAATTGCGGCAAGTTATGCCTCAGCTTGCATCACGTTTTAACGTCACTGGTGCTAAACCAAAACTGTATTCCTACGAAGGTATTGACGGGATCAGACAGGTTTATGAGGACACCTTGATTGATGCTTTACCGATCCTGTCATTCCTCCAAGTCGGTGATATTCACTCTGAGATTAGACAGTATTTGCTGAAAAGTTACGTGCCTCGACGAGTGAAACGACGGATTCATGTGAAAAATATTGTGAGCGGTACCGAAGCTGAAGGAGAAAGCATTGTGCCTGAAAAAGGTACATTTCGCGAAAATCGTTACGTCAATCAGAAGTTCTTTCCCGCAAATATTGAGGTGCTCATCTATAGCAACAAGGTGGCCTATCTCACGTATAAATCTCAAAGCCCAGCGATGGGCATTATCGTCGAGAGCGGTGAAATTGCCGAAACCATGCGGTCGTTCCACAAAATGGCCTGGGAGTATGCAAACACGGTCATCAAACCCAAAAAATCAGGCAATGAAACCTGATCTTTCGGTAGAATTTACAAACTGGCCCGGAGGTCCGCCTCGGCTTGGCCGAGCCTGGACGGGAGCCGGTCGAGACGGGTCGGGTGATAGCTCAATTCCTCGAAATAAGCTCAATCAGTCAAGACGTCTTTTTCTAGCGTCCGAGCGGTCTCTTTGAGCCACTCTGTCAGGGCCACGGGCGCAAGCGGCCGGATCATTATCGGCCAGTCTTCGAGATTTGGTTCGACGAAACGACCGCCAAGCTGGATCGGATCAATGTGCCAATCGAACTTGAGTCTGGCGAGTTTCATAAGCTCGTGGAGATCGTACTGATACTCGTTCATCAAAAAATAGAGATCAACGTAATCGCGCGCCCGCGGCCGTTGGTAGATAGTGAAGAGTTTATTGACAGCAATATCGCGAGCTGAATCGATGCGGAGCTGGCGATACATTTGCCCTTGCTCGATAAGCGCCCCAATATACCAGCTAAACTCAAGCTTTAGGGTTTCGTCCGGCGTCTCGAGATACAAGATATTTCGATTAAACCGTTGTTCAAGCTGGACAGCGCGGGCGTCAACCTGCGTCTTGAGCTGTTGGCTAATTGGAATGATGATGGTTGGCTCAAATTCAGTGGTCGAAAAAAAATCGAGGTCTTCACTTAATCGATGATGGAGGTAGAATTCGGCGAGAGCAGTGCCGCCCGACAAGTAAAATTGTTCGGTGAGCGGCGCTTGATCGGCCACCCAGTCGAGCGCCAGTCGCTGGAGTGGTGTTAGGATCGTTTTGGCCATAGATACCATTCCAGGAGACGGCGGCGATCAGTATCCAGTTGAAGTTTTGGCCACAGACGCTTGAGCTCCGAGCGATCCAGTTTCCAAGTACCCAAGCCCTCATTCACCCGCTGCTCAATCTGCCAGCGACGATACCCTTCGGGGTCGCGAGCTTTGAACCGTTTTTCATCAACCGACCAATGTTTCATACCTGTATTGTATCAAAAAAAGATATGATTCTCAAGATTTTGAGACAACCAAAAGCTTAAGTCGCCAATCCTGATCTTCCGGAACACAGAAAAATGAATCCTTTGTAGGTTAATTTTCATGGCGCCGAGTGGTGGAGGTTGTTAGAAACAGCTACTGACCCCATTCCGGAGGTTAGTTAACTCTGTGGCATTTTTTCTATAGCCCGACGGACGATGTCGGCCACAACATCATCCCTAGCCGAAACCAAAATCGGCAATGAGGCCAAAACCGAGGCATTTTGAGTAGGCAAAAGCTCTACATTGCCTTCCATGTACGTACCCAAATTAATGAGGAACTCATCAAACCAGGAAGGGGTAACCGTTAGCACTCCCTCAAAATCGAGCGCCACCCCTTCCTTTGGGTCGAGGTCTGATCGAATCGCATTAAAAGACTCTAGTCCCGCTGGACGAGAGATCAAGACTGTACCGAATTTTGACAGTTTTATAACTTTCATAACATTGAACCTCATATTTTTATTGTCGCAAATGTGCCGCGGACATTTTCGTTTGCCATCGAAATTTGCATTCTCCTCGGGAGCCCGGGGATCTGAACAATCCCCAAACCAGAACGGAATAGTAAATCGATTGGATTTGACTCTGCAACTCCTCGGACCACCTTCAAACCATTACCTCTTTTCTCTGGGTCCCTCCCCGAAATTACCTCTGTAAAGGCAACCCTGAGAGCATCCGTGTCGAGGGCAAGATCAGGTCTAATGTTTTGCAAAGTGGTCAGGACACCTCTGCCACGATCGGCGAGCACAATGAGACGCTTGTTGACATCATAAGCAAAAAATATACCGAGGACATCAGGCCAGCTGCCAAGATTATGAACAAATGAGTTATCACCTATCTCTCCCACGACCAGTGTCAGAAGCGAGATAAGATCTGTATTCGCTGGAGTAGCCCCGAAGGCTTGTAAAAAAACCGTGCTCATTTTTGTTAGTCGACTCGTGAATCGATCACTCCTCTCGCAGTAGTATTCGTCGGGAAGGTATGGGGCTTGGGCACTCGAGGCCCAAGCCCAACCAAAGCCTTCAATATCCACTGCCAAGCGCCGGACTTCTTCGGCATCATAATAACGTTGACCGCCAGCACTTCTCGTGGAGCGGAGTTTACCTACCCTTTCCCAATTCCGAAGCGTTTGGATGCTAACACCGATGATTTCCGCTGCCTCGCCAATTCGAATCTTGTTGGTTGGCATATAGCAACAACATACTGGATATACTTATAAAAGTCAACAGTCTGTTTGTAGGTATAGTTGATAAAGATATAAAATAAGATAAAAAATTTATAGATAAGACAGATAAAGCTATAAAGTTTGATTTGGATGACTAATTCTAACAGAGAAATGAATCTGTAAATGGTTCACTTCTCCTAGCTCCAGATCGTGGAGGTTATGAGAACTTCCTTAGAACTAGTTCCATAATCTCCTCAAGAGAACGACGATCATACCCAGCATCACAAAGGTCTCGAAGACTCGGAGATGGTAGTCGTAGCGTACCACAAGGTGCCGGAAGTGTCCGAGCCAGGCGAAGAGCCGTTCAATCGTCCAGCGGCGCTTGTAGCGGCGGAGCTCTCGACCGTCCTGGGTCTTCGGTCGCACTCGGTTCCGTTTGTGCGGTGAGATGAGCCGGACGCCATGGGCTCGTAACTCCTCGTCGAGTGGATCACTGTCGTAGGCCTTGTCCCCGAGCAGTCGCTCGGGTTTTTGTCGGGTAAACGTGTGCCTCAGGGTCTTCGTGACGAGGGTACATTCCCCGGGTGAAGCAGCCGCCAGGTAGCTGGCCACTGGAGTAGAAGCGCCGTCTGCAATTGCCATGAGTTTCGTACCCTTGCCCCGTTTGGTCGGACCCACACCGAGCCCCCTTTTTTAGCC
>JACQVI010000142.1 GCA_016209795.1 Ignavibacteriota bacterium | reverse complement strand
CACCGACACTTGCATCACCGCCCAACGGTGCGACAGACCAGCCGACAACGGTGACACTGAGTTGGAATGCATCGGCGAGAGCGACAACGTATCGACTACAAGTTTCGACTGATTCGCTGTTTGCAACGACGGTCTTCGATGATTCAACGCTCACGAGCACTTCACAACAAGTGGGGCCTTTGGCGAACGACACGAAGTATTATTGGCATGTCAACGCAAAGAACGCTGCCGGAACCAGCGCGTATTCCGAAATATGGCATTTCACCACCATCATCGCAGCTCCAGCTGCACCGACACTTACATCACTGCCCAACGGTGCGACAGACCAGCCGACAACGGTGACACTGAGTTGGAATGCATCGGCGAGAGCGACAACGTATCGACTACAAGTTTCGACTGATTCGCTGTTTGGAACAACGGCGTTTGACGATTCGACGCTGACCGATACCTTGCGGCAAGTAGGACCGCTTGCAAACAGTACAACGTACTATTGGCGTGTGAGTGCGAAGAATACGGCAGGAGTCAGTGAATATTCGGAGAGGTGGAACTTCAGAACAACTATCGGACAATCAATTACGGTTAAACAGAGCCATCTGGAAGCGTTTTTTAACCCGGGCGGGTCTTTCCAGGGTTACGGGGCTGATTCGATCAACAAGATAAATGTTGGGCAGATAGGTGGACCTCACGTGTACAACTTCACCAACATTACATTTAGCCCACGGCCGCCGACGAATGTTTTCTGGGTGTTTCAAGTCCCTAAACTGAGTGGACACTTCCCCGATAGTGCAATCACCTTCGGCAGGTCTCCTGATTCCATTGAAAGCAATCCTGTCTTACTTTTCGCCCCGGATACCCTGAAAGGACTTGGAGAGGTCAAAATCTTCCCAGATACACAGAAATATCTGCATGCGATGCCGCCCGAATTGGTCGCTCTCTTTCCTCTAACGTACCCTGCAACCTGGACATACACCGGAACGGCTGTGGAGACGACTTATGTTGGTGGGGTAGCAATAAGAACTCGCGATAGTTTGAATGCCTCGAGAACTGTCACGGTCGACGGGTATGGCACGCTGATAATACCCGGCTATCAATTGGAATGCCTGCGGATCAGATATGATGTACCCCCACCGGACACAAACAGTGAGGAGGAGATCTTTTTCTTTACTCGGGAGGGTGTGATATTCAATATAGTAAGAGATACCAATCAGGCGGATACTGGTGTTGTGCAAGTTAACAAGGTTTCTTACTTCATCGGCGGAACCGTCCCACCGCCAATTGCACCAGTGCTGGTTTCTCCTGCCAACGGAGATACGAATCAGCCGACGACATTGACACTGGTGTGGAATCAGGTTCCAACTGCGAAATCGTATCGTGTGCAGGTGGCAACAGATTCGAACTTCGCGGCAGGTATTTTCCTAGATGATTCTACTGTGGTGGATACAACAAGAGAAGTTACAGGTTTGGCAACGGATACAACGTACTACTGGCGTGTGAATGCGAAAAGCCCTGGGGGGACAAGCCTATGGTCAAAGGTGTGGAAGTTTCGGACGCTCTCATTCATCCCTCTCGCATTCAATCCCGATAGCGTCAGCTTCGGCGATGTCATCATTAACCAAACCGTGAGGAGGAGTGTTTACATTTACAATGAGAACGATGACACGGCGGTCGTCTATTCGGTGACATCCAACAATAATCTGTTTACGGTTTCCCCAGCTGGCGGGATGATCCCCCCTTTTCTAGTTGGCAGATTTTCCATTTCGTTCTCCCCGACATCTGCTGGACTGCAAAATGGCGCGATCCTTTTCAGATATGGTTTTTCAAGTTCTCGTGATACTTTGTTGGAAGAACTTAGGGTTCAGGGAATTGGGGTCTATCCTCGGCCCGCTACGCTGTCGAACGTAAACAATATCTCCATGTGGCTGCAGGATGACTGGACAGGTGCTTCCTGGGAACAAGATTCAATGCAGCGCGGAGGTCTTTACTATCCGAGGCAAACTGCCAATGCTGTATTTGCGGATGGATTTGTTTGGGGTGGTTTCGTAAATGATCAAACTAATCCAACACTTAGAGTTGGTGGACAAACCTACAGAACTGGGTTGAGAGCGGGAAGAATTATTTCCCGAGGTATCGCTGAAAATCCAAACGACCCGAGTGTCCGAATCTACCGCATACGACCAGATTTTGCAACAGCAGATCTCCGTCTTGATGCTGCTGAGATCAACCGCATTCCCCCCGATCGGGTGACTCCAGCAATGATTGCCGCTGTGCGTGATCAATATGCCAGGGATTGGAATGAATGGCCCTGGCAGAAAGGTGCTCCGTTCTATGACCTGAATGGTAACGGCATCAAAGACAATGGAGAAAATCCTGGCATCGCAGGTGCTGATCAGGTCATTTGGTTTGTGGCGAATGATCTTGATTCTTCTCTTGCTCAATCGTTATATGGTTCGCCACCAATTGGACTGGAGACACAAATCACTGTTTGGTCATATCAGAGATCAATTGGAGCACTCTGTGACGTGATTTTTAAGCGTGTCAGGTTGATCTACATGGGTACAGTCGACTTGTTACCCAATCCTCGCATCGATAGCATGATGATTGCACAATGGTCAGACCCCGACCTCGGTGATTCTCGGGATGATTACGTTGGATGTGATACAACAAGGAGTTTAGGCTTTGTTTACAATGCCGTGCCTGTCGATTCCCTATATAATCAATTCAGGTTAGTTCCCCCTTCTCTCGGGTATGATATTCTCCAAGGACCGATCATCCGTACAGGAAATCTTTCTGATACCGCTACCTTTGATTTCCGAAAGATTGCGGGTGCAAAGAATCTACCTATGTCTGGCTTTACATATTTTGCTGCTGGTAGTCCACGAAGTGATCCCAATTTAGGTAATTACTCCGGCACACGGCAGTGGTATAATCTCCTGCGTGGTTGTGAGCCGAGACCCGAGTATCCAAGTTGCACTCCACTATTCGATCATCTTCGTCAAGTTACTCGATTTGAGCTTTCTGGCGATCCTGTCACGGGTCAGGGCGATCTTGATGGAAGAGTAATACCTCCAAGTGATAGAAGAAATGTTCTTTCAACAGGACCGTTTACCATGGCTTTAGGTGACACACAAGAAGTTATCGTTGCCACTGTCGGTGGAATTGGAAACACTCATCTTAATAGCATCACTGAATTAAAAGCTCATGATGACGTTGCCCAACTTGCGTACAACTCATTCTTCGAAGTCAAGCCATCAATCACTTTCTTACCTGACTCCATCGATTTCGGAACTGTCCCCGTTGGCTCCCAGAAAGTGGATAGCGTTTTGATTCTGAATGCCGGAGCCACCACCTTGCAGATCAGTTCGGTCTTTACGACAGACTCGTCATTCAGTGTCCAACCTGACTCAGCGATTCTCACGCCGTCTTCCAAGCAGAAGTTTTACGTTGTCTTCAGTCCAAGTACCGCGGGTTTACGTCAAGCTCACGTTATCTTCTCTCACGATGCTGTTGGATCTCCCGACACACTTATTGTGAGCGGCACAGGTCGTGCAAAGATTCTTTCGGTTCGTCCAGACACTCTGCCATTTGATACAGTCTTTGTGGCATCCACAAGGCGAGACAGCATTTCGGTAGTAAACGTCGGAACTGAAGTAGTAACCATTTCCTCTGTCCGCATCACTGGATTGAACGCAAGGAATTTTTCTGTCGATACTTCAGGATTTTCGTTACCACCTGGCGATCATAAGCTCTTGGTCGTTAGTTTCTCGCCGGATACACTTGGCTCATTCACCGCATTGTTAAACATTTCAAGCAATGCAGGGAATGAGAGTGTTGCGTTAGCTGGGGTTGGAACGTTAACTGGGCGGTCAACAAGCCTCATTGGAACGTGGAGCTACCTAAGCGGACCAACCCAAGCACGAGCGTATGCTTTTGTTACAGCAGACTCTTTGTGTAGTAGCGTAATATTCACCGATACAATCATCAATCCAACGACAGGAGATACAGCGATTGTGCCCTCAGAACCTATACTCACTGTTTGTGGAACGTATAGCTTAGACACGCTTTCAAATCCATGGCGTATTGATTTCTACTCGGATGGACAGAGATTCAACCGCGGGATCTATGCAGTTTTTCATGATTCATTGATGATCGAGTTAAGCGGAAACGGCATTACAATTCCGACGGCCTTTACCAATGCGTCGTTCTTTGCACGCCAAGCCCTTGCGTTTGTGCCGGTTCCCGGACCAGCCTTGGCAGGGAGTGATGTGAGTATCTCGATTGCGCTTCCCATGGATTTCCCTTCTCTGAATGGAACTCTCTTTTACCGCAAGGCTGGACAGCGTGGGTATGATTCTCTGAGGCTGAACCAGGCAAATGATTTTCTAAGCGGTACGATACCCGCTGACACCTCAACGCTTCGTGGCATCGAGTACTATGTGCGGTTTGCAGTTGGTCGTGTTGCCAATTCTTATCCTACAGTAAATCCCGATACGAGTCCAGCCATCATCAGGGTTCAAATCCCAACCTTCCGATCACCTGTAAGTTCTAAGGGTGAGAAATACAAGATGATATCTGTCCCTGTTGAGTTGTACGATCCAAGAATCTCAAGCGTGCTCAATGATGATTACGGTGCTTATAACCCCATACTATGGAGAATATTCAGGTGGGAGAAAGGGAAGTATCAGGAATACAATACTATTAATGCCAAGTTCACTCCCGGAACGGCTTTCTGGCTCATTACTCGCATCGGTTCATCCTACGATGTTGAAAATGCTCAATCGGTAAATTCATCGCGACCGCATCCCATCGTGTTGGATACTGGATGGAATCAGATCGCTAATCCTTTTGCATTTGCAGTTGCATGGACTAGCATCAGGGCTGCACATCCTGACTCGCTGAAGGGACCATACTATTACGACAGCACCGAATACAAGATGGACATCTCTGCGCTGCAGCCATGGGAAGGATATTTTATCAGAAACAATCTGAGTTACCCAGAAACTCTTCTGGTGCCACCTGTGGAAGCCACGCTGCCACTTGCGAAGAGCATCCACGTCATGAATCTCGACGAGCAGAACGAGTACCATCTCCAGCTATCTGCAGAGACTCCAGACCATCAACTCAAGGATAGTTACAACTACGTAGGACTTCTGACATTGGCAAAGGAAGGAGACGACCCGTATGACTATCCTGAGCCTCCACCCATTGGAGACTATGTTCAGTTATCGATAATGGATGGCAAAGAGCAATTTATGACTAACTTTAAGCCGATCCCCAGAGACGGTCAGCAGTGGGAGCTGCAAGTGTCTGCGACAAAGGCCAAGCAAGTGGTTCAGATTGCGCTGACAGAAGTGGGTCGTATGCCGGAAGGTTTTCAGCTCTATATTCTCGACAAAGATAATTTCAATATCATTCCTACGAATGAGAAAGTCTTTGATATTGAGCTTGGAGAAGCTCATTCAAAACGGATTTTTAAGGTAATTCTTGGGACACACGAGTATGCAACAAAGCACAGTGAGGGTATTCCTTTGGTACCGTTTGAATACGGTCTTGAGCAGAATTACCCCAATCCTTTCAATCCTGAAACCAGAATACGTTATCAACTGAGCAAACGTAGTCACGTTGTGTTTGAGATATATAACCTGTTGGGCCAGCGAATACGAACACTTGTTGATGAGGAACAACTGACAGGCGTTCATATAGTTGTATGGAATGGTGGTAATAATTTGGGTAATTTAGCTGGCAGTGGTGTATATGTCTATCGGATCCGTGCAGGGGATTTTGTTGCAAGTCGAAAACTGGTTATCATCCGATAAATGAGTGTGCCCTGACATGATTTATATAAAAGTATTGACT
>JACQVI010000159.1 GCA_016209795.1 Ignavibacteriota bacterium | reverse complement strand
GATTGAGGTCGGTCAAACCGATGCGATGCTTCAATAATTGTGCCTCCTTTTTCTCGAAGAAGAGTTTCTTATACATCTCATCGAGCACTCTATCTTTTTTGGCGTCAATTAAAATTTTGCGTTCCGAGGTGGAAACTACAGACGTCGGTGTGATGCCGGCATATTGAAGCAGAAACCAGAACCGATTATTCGGACCCAAATAATAGAACCCAAGCTCGTCCGATGTTTCTGCGATAGTTGTTCCAACAAATACTACACTTAAGTTTTGCGCCAAAATCTCTGGAAGCATAGATAGTTTCTTGTTTATGAATAAAAGTAGTTGATTATTTCACCAGCTCTCTCAGACTCCCGCTACTTCGCCCGTTATTCCGCCTGACCAGAAGCGGTCCCAGAGGGCGTCGAGTTTGGATTTGAGTTGGGGGTCGGTAAGCATTATGGGTTTTTGTTAGTTTATCAAATTTCTTCTGTTTAGTGTGGATGATCTGATGTTCAAGTCGTTTATTTATTTGCAAGTCTTGTCTAATCAACTATGCGCAGTCCCTGCACATTTGCGGCATTGTATTGTCTGCCAACAAGAGCAATATCAGCTTTGAACAAAAGCGCACGCTTGGTTCGGTGCGCTTCAATGGCCAAATTATAATCTGAAGCCTGAAGAGGTACTGCCAGTTTGCGAATGTTACCATCAATGACGCAGGCAACAGTCGCGATACCATCTGTTGCACCCTCCTCGCGGTGTAGGTTAATGACAACCCCAGTGATTAGGATGCCTTCGGTGGGAGACTCGGCTCTCAGAACACGTGCTGCTTCAGACAGCACGTCGGCTTCTGATCTTATGAAGCTGAATGATGACGGAAGCTCTATTTCTGGAACTTTCGGTGCCCAAGTTATTCGTAGGTCGATGGATTCTATTTCTGGACCCTTCTTCAACATCCCAGCAATTGCTTCACACAGATTGGCACTGATACCGTTTGGTACACTATCAATGAATGATTGATAACCGGCTTGAGAAACAGAAGCTGTGGACGCACTCTTAGTCGCTTCGAGCGCTTTAGAAAGGGTCCGAGTTACTTTTCTGGGAAATGGTGTTTCGAGTAATTCAAAAAGGGGAAGAATGTTTTCACTTAGCATAGTTTCGACACGCGACAATATAGTTAGAACATAGCTTCCTTTTTCTGACTGCCCTAGTTCAAGCCACTTTAGGTATTCATCGACTTGTGCGGGCCTTCTCGTTGGTAGGACTCTCCTAGGCGATAGGGCGGCTGAAGCCGCAGCAGCCATCATTTCCATTGCATTGCCTAGAATCTCCAGACCCGATCGGAGATGAGTCGACATTCGTTTTGGATCCACTTCGGGTGCACGAATCTTGATGACATCCACGCCAGCCAGAGTTATGTCCCGCAAAATGTCGAGTTGAGAACGGTCTTCGATTCTTTGAAGCACGCTCAGGGCTTGTGAAATTCGAGTCGCATAGTCATCGGTGGATCGTTTAGCTGGCAGAAGGAGTTCGGACTCTGTAGAGCCTTCAGTGTGAGTCCAGAGAGATGAATTGATAGCAACAGTTTCGGTCAAGCGCCAGCCATGTCGTTCTAAGTAAGCCGTCAAATCCTGCAAATCAATTGCCATAAGGGCAGAGCGATCATGAATTGTTGCTTTCAAGGCAGTCCTCCGCTCTCAAGACGATTAAAGATAGCGTCTAGACCTATCACATCAAAAACTTGCTGGCGTGGAATGTGTACGGTCTTGGATGTCATGTTTGAAGTGGCGGGTTCTCCTCTGAGGGAGACCCAATAGCCACACTTCCGAAGTGCCATTTCCTGCTCGGTGTGAAGTGTCCAACGTGAAAAATCATCAGGAAGAAGAACAACCACAAGTATCCTTGGAACAGCAAGATTGTCAGAACGGAGTTCGTCGTAATTCTTGATAAGCAGCGGATAAACAATGTGGTTGTTTTGTATACAATCGGTGTGTGTGGACTTTAGTTGAATGTCCAAGTGAGGTGAACGGACAGTACTTGAATGTGTTCGTCGCTTTAGTGTGCCGTCAACGCTGTCGTTATCTACAGTCGACCAGTCGATGCTACAGTCGGCCACAGACGCGACAGCCTTGACGTACGCTTTGGAAAATTGTTCCATCCGCCAAGTATCAGCTGGAGTGATCGGTCCGGATATTCGAGCCATTGTGTAAGCGATTGCTTGCTAACTTAGGTTCCGGTTTCCTTGATTTTCTGCAGATGATTTTTGATTATTCTGCCTAATCAGGTCGAATTCTATCGCAAGTTCTTTGGAATTGTATTCACTAAATTTGAGACAATTTCCCACTTGACTTTGCCCATACGATCATCAGTTCTTCCACAAGCAGCTCCACGAACACATATTACATCAACTCCGGTGTCCCAGAAAAAAGGTAACTCCTCTCTTGTGATGGATCCGGCAATCCAAGCTTCAATACGCCGCTTATGGCAAGCTCGAACGAACTGCCTGATGTCATCGTAGTCATAGTAGTCTACAAGTCGCTTCCCCTTAGTCTTGTCAAAGGTATCAATTAACACACCGTCAGCTTTCACCTTTGAAGCGAGAGTAGGAGCTTCATCAATTGGATCAAGAATCTTCGCTAGCTTTGTATCAGCAAAGAAAGTAGGAATTACTTTCTTCCTGGGATACCAATGCTTCACAGTCCTGACAATGCTTCTCGCAAGGTATGACGCATCCTTGTAATTCATCTCCGCCAACCCCGCCTTGATGATGTCGGCTCCTGCTGTTGCAACACCAAGCACAGCTTGTGCTGCTGTGCTTCGTCGGGCCTGTTCTTCACCGATGTTTGTGGAAACGAGAACCCGCTTCGGCGCATTTTGTCTGATCGTCCAGATGTTTAGAGGGTAAGGCGTACCAAGTGCTGACTTTGGATACTCTGCATCTGCAATGTGTGCACCGCCTTTCACAGCTTCAATGGCTTCCTGTTTCCCTCTGACACTGACCAAGAGTCTTTGGATAGTCACTCCTTGCCTTTCTTTGTTACCAGCGCTCTGAACTTATTGTCAAGATAGTCCTCAATATGATCGAATTTCTCTCCCTGCCTCATCCCCAGAAGAGCAATTAAGTCATCGTCATCGAGGGCCAAGATGTACTCATCTTTGTCAAGGTGATCTTGACAACGCTTGAGAACAGTCTTCTTGTCCGGCGCAGAACGATAGACAAGGAATCCAAACATGCCGAACTTCTTGTAAAGACGTCCACCTATCTGATCAAATTCAGGATTACTTACAGAGTGCGAATAGTTCTTACATTCGATGGGAATGAATTTGCAGTTAATATGGCTCTTGCTTGATAAGCCTTCAAAGAATCCTGCAGCTGCTGAGTTTGTAGCAACGATATCTATCCTTTTCCTTCCATCGTACATTGTTTCTTCAAGTTGTATGCCGCTGAGACTTCGGTCAAAGACACGAGCAAAAATAAGTCGAACCAATTCCTGATATTCACGAGCACTATTTCCCCCACCACGAGGCAGCTTTCTCAACTCGGATATGTATTGTCTCTCCAAGCCAATTTTCTCAGGTTTGGATTCGACTCCTCTGAGTTCCTCTTGGCTAATTTGAAGCTGAACTGACGCTGAGGTCTTTGGCCTAGTTCTTAGAACCAAGGCTAAAGCAGCCTGCAGTGTGGCCGTGAGTTCTTCAACAGCTTTCCGTAGACCCTGAGCGATATCCTGAAATCCCTCGTCACGATTTTTCCATTTCGTCACGGGTACGGCATCCTTTGGCAAAGCCTGCAATTTAGCGAATGGTGCTCTACTCCAATCACAGGGCCGCAAAATAACAGGTATCACGCGTGCTTCCCTTGCCTCGTGCCGTTCCATCGCCCGAGTCATCTCGACACCATAGCAGTAATCTGAGGCAATGAAGTCGGCGCTAATGAGCAAAAGGATGATCTGAGCAGAAGTGATATGTTGAGAAACTCCTTCTGATTCCCATTCCCTTCCAGGCCCAATCTTGCGATCGTACCATGTGGAAATCAGGCCCTGCCTTTTTAGAAGGCTCAAATGAGTTTCCAATTTGTCACGGAGCTTTTCATCACTGCGGGAGTAAGCAAAAAAGAGTTCTATAGCCTGGGGCACTACATTGTCCCTTAGGGAAATACCAGTTTCCACTGGATTCTGAATAGTTGATGATTTCTCGTTTGGTTCATCGATATTCCTATTGAGATCTTTACTTGCCATTGACATCAAAGAATTTGAGGCATGTCCCATCCTTTCCAAAAAGATGGGGCGCTGCCCATAAGTATCATAATGCGAAAGAATAGCTTCAACCTGTTCCTGAGTCAAAGCTTTTTCGACGTCCTTAATGAAATTGATCGATTTGCCCATTATCACCGGAAAATCATTCCCCAGAAGTTGAACGCACACGCTGAGCAGCACGTTATGAAACTTTACTGGATCAACTTCCTTTGTGGGTAGCTGACTAACCAAGCGGTCGATAAAAGTAGATGGGCCCTCCATGGTCCCAACCTTTTTTTCAGCCCAGTAGTAATCTAGAAGAATGAATCCCCATAAATCTGAATTCAGGTAATTTCTTATGTAGCTAAGCCAATCCATTGCTAATGTCCCTACTTACACTGACATTCGTGTACCCTACGTGGGGGTACAGGCCATGAGTACAACGCGATGTAATGCGAATCGTGTAGATATTCACCCAATGAAAAGGCAACATCAGTTCGATCAACAAATACCGCGAATGCCAAAACGGTACATTCGAAGAACTCACAGATATACCGGAGGGAGGACATTGTTTTAAAATGGTGAGCAGCCTGGTCAACAATGATCACGTTTTGTCGTTTCAGATTGTCTATACCATGTTGGGAGTTAATGTATGTCTGCAAATCAGTATCAAGCTGTTTTCCCGCAATCGTGGAAAAGAATCTCCTTGGAATTTGAATCACGTCTTTTTGTTGGAGTCCCAGCACCTCGCAAAGCTCCTTCGAAAGGTTGGTTGATGCTTCAGCTTCAGTACATACGATCTTTTTTATCCATGGTCGAATATTCTTTGAATCTAAGATATTCCGCAAGCGAAGGGACAGATCGTAACCGTGCCTTCTGAAAATCGGGTCGGCCTTAATAAGAAAAAGATAATGGTTGGGAGTTATAGGTGACTTCCAATGGCCCGCAGAGAAAAACTCATCTCTCTGAGCGATAAACTCCCAGAATGTAAACGTGTCAAACTGCTTGATTCCTCGAGCAAAGATATCAAAATGATCCCCTTTGATTGGAGCTATGTGTTGTTGGCAGAATTTGCAGTTGGAAAGATTATCAACTGATATAGCTTCATAGTTGGTTTCGAGGTATGTAAAGCTCTCTATTCCCTCGATGTTCGGTCGATTTTGATAACTAGCGATACCTCCGATAGCCAACTCGTGAGTTCTTTTTATTCTCGCCTTTCGGATTACCTCTTCAAGCGGATACGTCGGTGCTAAGAAATCGCAAAGGATGATCATAGCACTTCCGTCATGCTTTTCGATTTTTGTTTCATCAAGTATTCTCTCCGTATTCCCTTTAACCAACGCGCTTGACAATTCATTTAGACCGCCACCAGGAATTCCGAAAGGATAAATCGAAAATGTAGTATTGCCTAATTTGCGTGAAATATCATTTCTTAGTTGTTGCAAGAAAATCATGTTTTTTGCCAGCTTTTTCGTAGATGCGATAGCCGGCAAGTGGTAAGCTTTCCCTTTCAACTCTACTTCAAAATGGCCGAACAGAATCTGAAATTCTGCTGCGATCTGATCAGCCGTAAGAACCTCTCCTGATTCCCCAGGTTGTGTGACCAGTACTGGGGGCTGCAAGGTGGGGAGGTCGCCGAGTTGAGGTAACTTGCCTTGGCAAAGAACGAGTGGCTTAGCACTTTGGTCATCTGAAAGCAGGATTAATCCTACATCATTCTTCTTACAGCGTGGAATCAAACGATCTCTTAGAAGAACAGACGTTCTGAACACGTCCTGATGCCCTACTGCAATTCCGATAAACCATGGGTGGGATGTTCTTTTGTCACGAATGGCAAGTTCGACAGCCTCGCAAACATCGTCGTACGCATGGACATCTACATCCTTTTGTAGCATCTCTATTAGCAGAATGTAGCACTTCACTTTCTTCTTAAGTGACAAAGCTCTTACAAACGCTCTTACTAGATGCATTATCTCGCTAGAGAGCGTTAGTTCTTTGGGCTTCTGTAAAATCAACTTGGAAGCAATAGATGTATCAATGTATCTAAGAAGCCCAAGGTAAGCCTCTGTTGCTAACGCTGTAAACCCAATCGTTTCAGCCGAATGAATGTGAAAAACAAAAGCTGATAAGTCTCTCTTTCTTGCCATCGGTGATCTATTTCAAGGGGGTTTGAATTCTTAACATTGTGCCTGGCGATTCCATCATGTTATCACGCGGCTCTTCTCTCTCATTCGCAAAGTCAACACATGCTTTTCCGGATCGAATTCTAAGTTCTCCACCTTGGCTCAAAACGAATGATTTTAAGTAGTACAGTCCAAATCCTTTTCGTCCCCTTTTGGAGGTAATACCTTTTTGTACTGAGAGATTAATCAGGCGTGAATCTCGTAATTCTAGTACAAGCTTTGGCTCAGTGAAGAATTTTATCAAATCAGCGTCACTGCTTTGCAGCAGGTCTTTATGTGTACTACTTTCCTTAAATGCATTGCGAAGCACTGTTGGAATTCCTATTCCATTGTCAGCAATGGCCAGCGTTAGATTCTTTTTGTCAAGGCGCATGGATATGTTCGAAAAGTTTCCCTCGCTGTGCTCGATGGAATTACGCAGACCTTCAGTTATTACGTGTTGGAAAAATTTTTTCGTAATCGATGCATCCCAACCGCACAATTTACTCAGGGCGGAAATAATGACTTCGTGATAATACATGTTCAAGAATCGGCTAAGAGGTGAATCATCGTGGAATTCGTGCTTGCCCGAAAGTATAGTTGTAATCTCCAGAAGCCTATTGTTGTGCAAAATTGTCTCGCTACCATATTCATCTTGGGCAACCGCAAGCTTGTACCTGCCTTCCTTCTTTGTGTACCATAGTTGATTTGGTTTCAGTAAATTTACAGGATCGTCGACACACTCCTTAAGGGTTTCGAAAAAGCGCCAACGAGTGAGAAAGTTCAAAAGGTTCTCTGACTTCGAGTCCTCAGGTTCAGGTAGGACCAGCTGGATATCATTCCCCTGCTTTCTCAACTTGTGTAACAAGGAGATGAACCAAAGTAGTGTTCCAAGCTCATACCAATATGATCTCGAGAGATCAAACATGATATAGCAACCACGCACATGTTCAATACTCGAGTATCCCGAAGCTACAAAGCTTCTAAGAATTTCCTCCTCGAAGTCGAACTGTTTCAAATAGTATGCTGAAGAGATGTTCAACAATTTCTTCTCAGCCTGAGTGGAAATATCGCTCGGCATTTTTGCACTCCTTTCTACTCCAATTTAATTTAAAGATGACCAACCAAAGACATTGCTACCTTTTGAATATCACGGGCCTCATAAATAGCACGTCCTACAATTGCATGCCATTTTGGTCCTGCCACCAACGCTGCTTCACTAATACTTCCTCCCTGAGTAATAAACCCAGGAGCGTAAAAGACAGGATCTACTTTACTTGCTATGAGTATCTCTCGTATTCTTTTTATCACTTCTGGTTTGTTTCCAGGCACGACATAATCGGTAACGCCAAGAGAAGCTGAGTTTGTATACATTTTTTCGATTGCCGCATCCTCAATATATCCACCCTCACTAGCTAGAAACCTCTCGTGTGTCATATGGCCTCCTGAGATTACTGGTAAATTCACTTCCTGTGCTGACTGAATCCAAGCAGTTTGCGTAGCTGGTCCTGCCAAAGGAAAGATTATCATCGCATCAATCCCACAATCCCTTAGCATAGTAGCAAAATCTTTACCTGTGTCTGGTATATCAGTCCCTGCCTTCTGGTGATCGTAAATAAGAGGTTTGTTTGTGTGTCGCCTAGCGATATTAACAAGTGTTGGAAGCCCAACAGATAAACCCAACGCTGCACTAAGCTTATAGGCTCCAATCTGAGTGATATCGCGGGTTTCACGAACGATATCTTCGAATTTCTCTTTGTTTACATCGCACGCTGGAATAATACTCCGATCTATATTAATAATTTCAGCCATAGTTTCCCACTACTTGAAAGTTTACTGTACACAGGGCTAGGGTAAAGCCGTGAAGTTTGTTTTCAAACAATGTATTTATATACTAAAAGTTCTTTTCTTCTGCAACCCTACAAGGCTAACCTCTTCGTCAACTCATCAACCTTTTTGCTTAATGTCTTGAGCGACTTCGGCGTTTGGCTTTCCTGTTCACTACCTTCTTCTTCTCGGATGTAGCCTTCTTCCTCTTCCATAACGCATAGTAAACAGCGTGTTTTTCCGCAACAACGTTAGCTTTTCACGTTGCACTTCTGTTGGCTACAAGTTTACTATCCACTCACAGATAGAAGCCAACTGTTCATCATTCGACAGGTTTGCAGCATTATCAAGCTCACCGCTTCGTAGCTGCTTGAAGATTTCAGAAGCCATGCTGTTTTCGATTGCAGCACCGATAAAGAATGTCTGTGGCTTCTTTTTCTTCTTCCTGAAACTCGTTCTAATCCTTTCAAGAGCAGAGCTGGCTGTTTTCCAATGTTCGTCTGCACCTGCCGGATCAATACCGCCTTTCAATTCCCCTAACGCGATGTATTTCTCGATCTTGTGTATGATGGATTGCTTGCGATTCTTCAAGTCGTCGATTGTTCCTTCCAAGATTGAAAGGTCAACATTTTTCTTAACAACTGGAACCGTGATGTTCATGATCAAGAGTCTATTCCTATTACCCTTTGACCAGAACAAACCTTTGATGCGTTTCTCGATTCCCGTATCATCTTGGGGCTTTGCCAGCCAGACGTCACTCTCTTCATCCTGCCATTGGTAATCTAAACCTGAAAGATTGAAAACCGATAACAATGAACGCAAAAATTTCCGCTCGCCTAATACTCCCGCTAAGTTTCTTGCCTTTCCGCCTAAGGCGTCGCCCTTTGTCAGCAAGTAACGGTAAACAAGTTCATCAATGAAATTGTCGCCAGCCGGCTCAAGAAACTTCCCTATCATCCCTTTTATTGCTAATGTCTTATCCTCTTCGGTCAGGTAGTTCAAGGATTTTTCGGAAAGGCCCGATGCGGTAAGCAAACCAACTCGGAGATCCTTGACTTCGAGCAGGTCTTTCGGCCTCGAAACTCTGCTCGCTAAAGATTTGAGCGCCTTTGCTTCTTCGACGTACGGCACCGCCAAATAATTCTTCTCTAAAGCAAGGGTAATGAAGCCAGTTCTGGTTTGTTCTCTGGATGTAACCAGATCATCCGCTGTTCGAATCCGTACGTTCGGCTTCATCGTTTTTGCCATAGGTACACGCACTTGCGGATTTCGGTCCGTCCATAGTTGCCCATTTGCTGACTGCTGTTACCCTTGCCTCTCGGTAATACGAAGATTTTCTTGATGTCGAAACCAAATTGTTCTGCAAACTCAGAAAGAATGAGGTCGACAGGGATTTCTTCTCCACCGTATCGAACATTATCATTCACCATCACGCAATAACCGCCGCTCTTTGTTATCCGTGCGATTTCATAGATAACAAAGCAAAGCTCCAGGAAATAATTTTTTACCATTCTTGGAATATTGTTGTTGTTCAGCTTGTCAAGCTTGTTCAGCTCATCGAGAACAGAATTCACTTCGCTCATAGCGGCTGAGGAATTGTACACATTGAGTACATGGTCATACGTGCCCTGCCTGCCGATAGACAAGTACAACTGGTTGAGGTAGTCGATCTTTTCTTTGTTTTCAACGGTGCAGGATAACAACTCTTGACGAAGGTTTCTGACTCTATCGTTGTCGCAGCCAAGGAAGACTAATTCCAAAGCGTATGTTCTCGTATAATCGTAACGATTACAATAGGGTGGAGAAGTGACAATGAAATCAAAGAAGGCATCCTGCAGGTTCGGTAGTTCTTCGAGGCAGGAACCCTGAGTAACCTTTATAGGGTGTTGCTCATGCTCGTTGCTTCCATTCAAGTCGAAGAGAGAATTGTTCTGAGGTAAGAGGTCGGCAACGATTTCAGATAATTTGTGTTTCATCGCTTGCTCGAATGTGCGTATCTTGCCTTTGTTGAACGGTTTTCCTGCTAAGTCTCTCTTAGAACGATAATCCCACCGCAAATACTGTCCATCTTTTCTTGTGTAGCTGATCTCTTCAAGCACGGAAAAGGCTGCAAACCTGAAGACAGTCTGAATGTTTTTGTTCTTAATGGTGTCGCAATACGCGAGAAACTTGTTCAAAGCAATTTCTGTATCGTCCGGGAAAGCATCCCTCGAGATCGATATATGGTGGAAGTAGGTTTCATAGCTTTCGATCTTCTTCAGCTCCGTCCAAAGGTCTCCTGCGCTCTGTTTCAGTTCTTCTTGTTCGATGTTGTTAAACGCTTGCCTTGCCTCTATGGCGAATACACCGACAGGCAAGAGTTCGATGCCGTAAGACTCCCAACCGAGTTCTTGCGCCGCAAACAACGTTGTGCCCACACCGGCGAACGGGTCTAAGACTTTTCCGGGCTTCTTGGAATAGCTGGTCAGAAAGTGCCTAACGAGGTCGGAGGAGAAACCCTCTTTGTATTTGAACCAGCGGTATATCGGTTCGTCTTTATTGGCTTGAAAACTTACAACTCGACGGCTTAAGTTAAATGCTGTTTCCAATCTGTCGGCGAATCTATCATATAATTTTTGTCGCTCGGTGGGAAATATTTCTGTTGCCTGTCTCATTCTACTGACTAACTATTTTTTCCATAGAATTTCATTGTACCTCTTAAGAT
>JACQVI010000145.1 GCA_016209795.1 Ignavibacteriota bacterium | reverse complement strand
TTCTTGCTTACAAGCTATTTGGAGAATAAAATAGTAATCTAAAGACCTTTTCTCAATTGTTGTATTCGCTCTTGTGTTCGCTGAGCCACCTCACTTTCTGGAGGTAAAATCATTAAGTACTTTGAGAGGATATCTATAAGCTTTTCACTGTCATTTTGGGACCGATACAGTAGCTCAAGATCCAAGTAAGCTAAATGTAAACGATTATTGAGCGCCAACGCCTGTTTCAGATTCTGCTCTGCTTCGTTCACATTATTCAAGCGGAGTAAGATGCTTCCTTTCAGGGCAATCATTTCTGCTTGGTTTGGATTTAGTTGTAACGATTGATTCACATAGGTCAGTGCATCATTAAACTTTCCAAGTCTAAACAACGTCCAAGCGAGTTCTCTGAGTACTCGTAAATCCGTAGAATCGAGGGATAGAGCTTTATGCATCAGTTGTTCACTCTTTTGTAACCTCCCCTTTGAAAACAGTGAAAAGGCAAGCCTATCGAGGAAGCCTACAACAAGTGTCGTTTCGGCAAGGACGTCCAGTCCCTGCAGTAACGTTGTCTCAAATAACTCTTTTGTTACTTGTGGTGGACGAAACAGCCAAATCGTTGGACCGTTTTGGTTTTTTTCTGGTTTGAATTCATGAACAAGCAACCACTCTGACTTGACAGTGTCATAAAATTGAATGAACCTACCATATTTTTCTGGCTCAAGAACATATCGGTCATAGTCGAAGCTGCTGCAGATCAGTAAGTCGAGATCAGTATACCATTGTGTGTCGTAAAATGGAAGCAGTGCATCGGACATCACTGGATGGTATGGAATCAGAACTTGGCGAAACTGCCTTTCTGGCAACTCCATTCCAAATGGAATCATGGCAATCGCCGAAGTTGTCGGAATGTTTTTTGAAATCCATTCTTTTGCAACCGTGCGAGTATCGGGAAGGGAGTGAGAACGTTGGTATTCATAGACACTGAGTATCGTTGGGATGCCAATTATCATAGCAAGTCCGGTGCGAAGTGCATGTTGCAAGAACGTAGCGATGCCGTTTGGAGACGAGGTTCGCTTTAATCTATCGACCATACGATTCCACAAAGAAACAAGTCCAAACGATCCGATCATCATGAGCATTGGAAAGATGGGAAGCACATATCTATCGGCTCTATATTCCCATCGCGCGATAACTGTTAGGTAAAAAATTGGAAAGATCAGGAATATAAACTCATGCTTCTTTCTCCTCCAAAGCATATATACTATGGATCCAATAATTGTCAGTGTCAATGGAATGCCGAGGTGGGACGGGATCGATTGGAACAAGTAGAAACCGAGGGTACTTTCTGAAGAAACAACTCCCAAGTGGCCATACGAAATCACATTGTAATATAAGAACGAAAAACGATTCTGGAATTCCTCGAAACTTAAGATGATATAGGGATTTAACAGTATGAAAACGAACCCTGATAAAGCTGAGGCATAAACAAGCTGAGGGCTTTTCAATGATTTCAACGCCTCAGCCAAGGTCCTAGATCGCAAAAGGTGAACGAACAGGAGAACAGCGAGCAGCAGAGCTCCCGTATATTTCGTTGCTGCTGCAAGTCCAACGCACAATCCACTAAGAAGGTACCATTTTCTTGAGGGGTTATCATAAACATGATAGATACAATAGATGGTTAGCATGACAAAAAATGTTAAAGGCGTATCGACATTCACAAGATGGGTCTCTTTGATATGTAATGGATTGATCGCAATGAGGGATGCAGTCAAAAGGGCGACAGGCTCACTAATGATGCGTTTGACAAAATGATAGGTAACGAGTATCGTTCCAATATCGAAGACAAGCGAACCCATTCTGGCAAGCATTAAAAACAGAGTGGGATCAGTTTCGAAAGCCTGCTGAAATGCCTGGAGTTCATTGTAAACACCAAAGATTCTCCCTATAGCATAATGAATGACCTGAATACAGAACTGAGCGTAAAAGCTGAGCGCTGCATAATTAAAGATGTGAGGGTTAAAATCAAAGCCGGGTTTACCCCAGTTCCAAAAGTTCCAGGCTGTTCTGAACGGGTACGCTTCTTCATAAATATCAGGCAGCCCCCAGTCGATGTGCCAGAGTCTTAAGGTAATTCCAATTGCAAGCACAAGGAATAAGAACATTCGATCTCTATGGTACTTTTGACTAGAATCTTCTAAGAGATTTTCAGTTTGTATGTTTTTATCTTCCAACAAAGATGAACTCCAGCGATCTCAAAGCTCAAGATAAAATATTTTGTCATCGTGTTCAACTTTCTCCATCCAACAAGTACTGAACATTAGCTAAGTTTATTGCTTCTTTCTTTCAAAATCGCTATATTATATGCACATTTCTGAAAAATGAACCATCGAAGGAACTGAATGAACGAAGGTAAAATTATTCAAGTTATTGGACCTGTTGTTGATATTGATTTTTCAGGAGGGAAATTACCTGCTATTCTTAATGCCGTCAGAATCCCACGCAAGAATATTGAAGGTGTCGAAGAAGATCTCATCTGTGAAGTTCAGCAACACTTGGGCGAAGAGCGTGTACGGACGGTTGCGATGGACTCAACTGATGGGTTAGTCCGAGGGATGAAGGCGTATGATTTGGAATCTCCTATTGAAGTTCCTGTCGGTCCACAAACGTTAGGTAGACTTATTAATGTAACGGGACATACTATTGACGGCTTGCCTCCAGTTAATGGAGCCATGAAGTATCCCATTCATCGCCCTTCGCCGCCATTTGAACAGTTGAGTACACAAAAGGAAATGTTTGAAACGGGAATTAAAGTGATCGATCTTCTTGAACCGTACACCAAAGGTGGGAAGACTGGTTTATTTGGTGGTGCGGGAGTAGGAAAGACAGTCATTCTCATGGAATTAATTCATAACATAGCAGTTCATCATGGTGGATACTCAGTGTTTGGTGGAGTTGGTGAGCGGACACGGGAAGGAAACGATTTGTGGCTCGAGATGAAACACTCAGGTGTGCTGGATAAAACAGCACTTGTCTTTGGTCAAATGAATGAGCCGCCCGGTGCACGACAGCGCGTTGGACTCACAGCTCTCACAATGGCGGAATACTTCCGAGATGTAGAAGGCAAGGACGTGCTTTTATTCATCGATAACATTTTCCGCTTCGTGCAGGCAGGCTCAGAAGTTTCAGCGTTGTTAGGACGCATGCCCTCGGCTGTAGGGTATCAGCCGACCCTTGGAACGGAAATGGGTGAGCTGCAAGAGCGGATTACATCAACAAAGAAAGGATCGATTACCTCAGTACAAGCAATCTACGTTCCTGCCGATGACTTAACTGACCCGGCACCGGCGACAACCTTCAGTCACCTCGATGCAACAACTGTGTTAAGTAGACAAATTGCTGAGCTTGGAATTTACCCTGCGGTTGATCCGCTTGATTCAACTTCTCGGATCTTGGATCCTGTCGTTGTTGGTGAAGAGCATTACTATGTCGCAAAGCGTGTGAAAGAAATTCTTCAGACCTACAAAGACCTTCAAGATATTATCAACATCCTTGGGATGGATGAATTATCGGATGAGGATAAACTCACAGTAGCCCGAGCAAGAAAAATCCAAAAATTCCTTTCACAGCCCTTCTTTGTTGCCGAGGAGTTCACAGGCACTCCCGGTAAGTATGTGAAGCTGCAGGATACCATCCGAGGTTTTAAAGGTCTTATCGAAGGCGAATACGATTATATCCCCGAACAGTATTTCTACATGGTGGGCACGATCGATGAAGTGATCGAGCGCTACAAGAAAGAAAACCCATGACCAACATTGCGCTATATGGTAAAGAGAGTAGAATTCAAGTTCCAGATCTCAAATTCCAGATATTTTCCAATGACCAAAATTCACATGTCCAATTTGTGTTTGGGATTTTGGACTGATGGCAGAGAAGGCGATCAAGGTGGAGATTGTAACACCACGCAAGGCTGTGTTCAGTGGTGAAGCCGTGAGTTTCAGCGCACCGGGTGTCATGGGAGGATTTCAAGTGCTCTACAACCACGCTCCGATGTTGGCGGAGATTGGCATTGGTGAAGTTACGGTGCAGGATGTACAGGGGAAAGGATCACGCTTTGCAACTTCCGGCGGCTTCGTCGATGTGTTCAAGAACCACATCGTTATGTTGGCTGAATCAGCTGAACGTCGAGAAGAAATCGACATCGCACGAGCCGAAGCAGCGAAAGAGCGTGCAATGAAGAGACTTGCCGAGCGTAGTGCAAACATCGATCACCAGCGTGCACGGGCAGCACTGAACCGTGCGCTGAATAGGTTACGGTTCGCACAGAAGGTATAACAACGTATTTTGGATAAGTATCAATCCACTTCAATCCCAATTACCGAGAGATTGGAGTGGGTTTTTTATTTATTTCAAATTGATGACATGAGACCGTTGACATTCACTACGATAAACGCTATATTTTGCCACAATGAAGCAAAAGGTCTATCACTCAGATAGGTAATAATGCGAGTAACTAGAGTTGAGATCAATTTGAAATCACTTCGAAATAATTTTGATGGAATAAAAAATCGAGTTGGTCCCGATGTAAAAGTTTTGGCTGTGGTAAAAGCAAATGCGTATGGTCACGGTATCGTTGAAATCTCTAAAGTACTGCAGGAGTTTGGGATTGATTATTTAGGGGTTGCATTTCTTGAAGAAGCCATTGAGTTGCGACAGAGAGGAATTAGAGTTCCTCTATTGGTTCTCAGCGGCGTGATGGGAAGTCAGATTGAACAGTTTTTTGAAAATGATCTTGACATCAGTGTTGCCTCTCTTGAAATTGCAGAGCAGATCAACCAGAAAGCTTCTTCACTTGGCAGGAAAGCAAAAGTACATTTGAAAATTGATACAGGAATGACACGACTGGGTGTTCGAGCTGACAACGCACTTCCGTTTATCGAGAAAGCGTGTCGATTGAATCATCTTGAGGTTGTAGGAATTTACAGCCATTTTGCCACATCGGATGAGCGAGATAAATCGTTTGCTTATGAACAACTCGGTCGATTCAACGCCGTTATTGAACAAGTCGGTAAGCTGGGAATCGACATCCCACTCAAGCACATCGCAAACAGCGGAGCAATTTTGGATATGCCGGATTCGTACTTTTCTATGGTTCGTGCAGGCATTATGATGTATGGAATCTATCCATCGCGTGAAACGAGTGAGAGTATCCTATTACAGCCTGTACTATCGTTAAAATCCAGGATTGGTTTCATCAAAGAAGTTCCAGCACACACGAGCATCGGTTACAACAGAAAGTATTTTACTTCAACGAAAACTCACATAGCAACAATTCCAGTCGGTTATGCAGACGGTTATAGTCGCCGATTAACAAATCGGACTGAGATTCTCATTGGTGGAAAACGCTATCCCGTGGTTGGCTCAATTTGTATGGATCACATTATGGCTGATGTTGGAATGGATTCAACCGTGCGCGTTGGAGATGATGTCGTTGTGTTAGGTACGAGTGGTCACGATACAATATCGGTGTGGGAAATAGCAGATAAACTAGGAACAAATCCGTATGAAGTGTTCACCAGTATTACAGCACGCGTGCCGCGTGTTGTTATGAATTGAAAGGATGAGAAAATCGATTATGCCCAATGTCTATGCGGTGATTATGGCGGGTGGTATAGGTTCCAGGTTTTGGCCCCGAAGTCGAGAGAGATCACCCAAGCAATTATTGGAAATTTTTAACAAAGGGACAATGATTCAGCATACCGTTAAGCGCATTGCTGATCTTATCGAGTCCCAAAATATTCTTATTGTTACCAATAAGATGCAAAAGCCGATGGTAGCAAAACAGCTTCCACACATTCCTTCCGAAAATATCATCATCGAACCTCTCTCTCGCAATACTGCACCATGCATCGAATTAGCTGCTCTGTTTATCAGGAGGATGGATCCGGAAGCTGTCATGGTTGTACTCCCTTCCGATCACATCATGGAGAATGAGGAAGAGCTTCGGAGAATTCTTCGCCTTGCAACGTGGGTTGCCTATGAATCGGGTAAACTCATCACAGTTGGTATTCAACCAACGAGGCCTGAAACCGGGTATGGTTACATTCAAGTCATTGATGAGGATAGTGGAACAAATCCATATTTCGAGCGGGGTGTGTATACGGTAAAAACGTTTGCTGAAAAGCCCAACCTTGCAACTGCACAACAATTCTTACAAAGTGGAGATTTTCTCTGGAACAGCGGTATGTTCATCTGGCGTGTCGATGCGATCATGAAAGAAATCGAACGCCTCTTGCCCGAACTCCATGGCGAGTTCATGAAAGTAGCTGATGCTATCGGAAGTGACGCGTATGATCATGCTGTGGAAACTGCCTACCGAATTATTCGTAGTATCTCTATCGATTATGGAGTCATGGAGAAAACAAAAGATGTCTACGTCATCAAAGGAAACTTCGGATGGAGTGATGTTGGCTCATGGGATGAGGTGTATCGTATTTCGGGTAAAGATGAACATGGTAACTCAGTGACAGGTAAAACGTATCTCCATAATACAAAGAATACATTGATTCATTCCGGAAATACATTCGTAGCGGCAGTTGGGGTTGAAAATCTTATCATCATCACAACTGATGATGCTGTCCTTGTCTGTAAACAAGGACAATCGCAAGATGTCAAAGAGGTTGTCGATTATCTCCGACGAAAACAAATGGCTGATTTTCTGTGATTCGAGAACTCTGCTTATATTTTTCCTCGTTTGTTGTAGCGTTATGGTTTGTTGGATGTGTATCATCGCCACGATTTACGTTTTCGAAGACATCAGAAAATGAAAATGTTGATGCATCATCATTCGTCGAAGAAGGCGTTGCATCATATTATGCCGATGAATTCCACGGCAGGAAGACGTCTAACGGTGAAATCTACGATATGAATCAGTTGACTGCAGCACATCCTACTCTCCCATTCAATTCAAAGGTTCGTGTGATCAATATGGAAAATGGGGAAGAGGTTATTGTAAGGATTAATGACAGAGGTCCTTTCAAGGATGATCGTGTTATTGACTTATCTCTTGCAGCCGCTAAAGCAATTGAAATGATCGGTCAAGGAACAGCACGAGTTCGATTACAGATTTTGGAATTGGGACCGACCCTTCCTTCCAAAACGCCTTAAATCTTGAATATCAGTCGTGATGACAAAAAAACTTCTTTCAGAACAAACGGTAGTAGACGCAGCCAGAAGGGGCGAAAAGATTATCCAAGTAGATAGAGAGACTATCGTTACAATTGCTGCCCGTGATCGCGCTAAGCAATTAGGCATTAAGCTTATCGACAAAAATGTTGAGTCCAATTCGCCTTCTGTACCCCCGACTGGAGTTGCTCAAAAGTCGGGGGCAGGAGAAGTCATAGCAATTGGAAGTGATCATGGAGGATTTGCTTTGAAAGAGGTCCTCAAACCATATCTCCAAACTCTCGGATATCAGGTTGTTGACCTTGGTACGTATACAGACGAGTCTTGTGATTACCCAGACTATGCTTACGCTGTTGCCCGAACAGTTTCTCTCGGAAAAGCATCCAAAGGGATTATGATCGATGCTGTGGGTACTGCATCAGCAATTGTGGCGAATAAGCTGAGAGGTATTCGAGCAGCGTGTTGTTGTGATGAATTTTCTGCCAGAAGCAGTCGTGAGCACAATGATGCAAATGTTTTGACGCTTGGTGGAAGAATATTAGGAACTGAGTTGGCAAAATCAATTACAAAAATCTGGCTGGAGACAAATTTTGGCGGAGGTAGGCACAAACGTCGGCTGGAAAAAATTTCTGATATCGAGAAAGGACTTCAACTATGACTCTTATTACGAGCGCCACTGAATAACTTACACACCTTTGTCCTTTTTCTTTTCTTAAATTACTCGATTTAATTTTTTGGTCGTTGACACTGTAGTCTCTATGCGGTATATTATATATAGC
>JACQVI010000144.1 GCA_016209795.1 Ignavibacteriota bacterium | reverse complement strand
GGTTAATGGAGAGATTGGTTGGTGTCTTAACACCCGACTTAAGTCGGGTGTTTGTAAGATGTTAGGCTGTTCAAACCGTTTCAACGGTTTGCAAGTAATGAAAGTGCTTGTGATGGGTAAACTCGTGTTCGAATCCGTACCGGAAGGTTCTGTCATTGGGGATTTGTTAGCTTCACCATGAGTAGCCTGTTGTGATTCAGCGAAGATTTATCTATATTTCAGAAAAAGAATTCCACTTCATTGAAATGAGACATGATTGAAGAGATTATAGGAAAGAGCCAGGCGATTAAGAAGATTCGAGATAGAGCCAAAGAGCTTTCGGGGAACCGGAAGAACGTCCTCATCGTGGGACCCGAAGGGGTCGGGAAGGGACTGGTGGGCAAGACGATCCATGAGGATAGCAGGTATGCAAAGAAACCGCTGATCGAGCTGCACCTGAACGTGATGGACTACGATGAGGTAAGCGACTTTTTGGACGGGTTAGAGCATGGGAAGGTTCGGAGAAATAACTGTGAGATTGTGGCCACCGATGGTGCTACGTTGCTGCTCTGTGATGCAGCAGACCTGAGTTTTACCCACCAAAAACGTTTTGTTACGCTGATTTCAGAGTACGGGGACAAGAGGAAAGGTGGGGCACGGTTCATCGTTACCATGAGGGAAGATGCAGATGACCTTTTCGAAAAGAGGAAACTCCAAGAAGATTTTTACAATGTGGTCAAAACATTTGAGTACCTCTCTATCCCACCACTCAAGGAGAGAAAGGAAGATGTGCCCTACCTCGTGCACCACTTCGCCCAACAAATCGCAAAAAGAGTTGGGGTGGGAGAATTGGTCATCGATGTCAATGCGCTCGATATCCTCGTTCGGCAATCTTGGAACCGCAACGTGAAAGAACTGAAGGCGGTCATCGACCGTTCGGTGCTCTTATCAGACGGCAGGACATTCAACCTCCCTCCAGAACTCCTGGATGAGCATGGAGAGATTGCCAAAATCATGAAGCATATCGCTGAGGGAAAGGAGCTTCTGGTCGACCATAGCCTCGATTTCATTCAAAAACGTATTATCGAACGGGTCTTGGAACGGTTTGAATTCAACCAGAAGCGAACCGCCGAATTTTTGGGCATTTCCGAGGACACCCTCCGCTACCGGATGCGCAGGCTTGGCATAGCAATTGCAAGCGAACGCTCCCAGTAAGCTTTCCGAAAAAATCTCGCCCTTAAGGCAAAAAAGTACTTGATTTTGTCAGCCAGACTTCTTACCTTCCTTGAGTAGGCCCATCGTGTGGTTTGCAGGCTTAGAGTGAGGGAATCGAAGTTTCACAAGGCAGTAGTTCTATCGGCATCTTCAGCGTTATCCACTGCCGACACCAAAGCTGTATCATAACTTTTACACTTGCCCCAACTGCGTGAGTATTGCTGAAGAGCCGTGTGAGGGAAATCTTCACGCATGGTTCCGTAAGGGGGAGTGAAAGTATCTTTACTACATTATAAGAGAAATCAAAATGTTTACTCGACAGCAGATTTTGTTATTAGTTTTCATCATCATCTTTCTTTGTGATGTAAGTCTTTCGCAGGATACAGCCTGTGGCATTGTGTGGCAGCCTGCTTTGAAGCTATCTCCAGATACATTAGATGCCTACACACCTACGATAGCAACCCAGTGCGATACGATTCACGTAACTTGGGAGTCACAATATCCAAGTCTGCAGGTGCCGTACAGACGCAGCCTCGACCGCGGCCAAACATTCGGAGAAATCCTTGAGATGGCACCTTTTATCGATAGCAATTCATTAGCTGGCGGTAGCAAAATTGTTGTTTCAGGGAAAACCGTATATCTGTTCTACTATCAGAGGGAGAGGGATAATCCACAACCATATCCCCCAATATGGATGCGAAGAAGTTACGACCGGGGTGAAACGTGGGACAGCGCTCGCATCTTTTTCCCCCACATCATACGAATGGAACAGGTCGTGTGTTTGGGTGACACGGTTGCAATGCTGTTTCAATACCTTGACACGCTTGCTTTGTGGTACCGAGTTCTGGTCAGCACAGACGGTGGAGAGCACTGGAGAGCGGGTGAAGATTCATTACGAGGATTTTCTCCGCAGATTGCCCTCTCCAGGAATTGGCTGCACGGAGTTTACCACCGAGGCTTCGAACCGTACTCCCTGGAGGTGTTCTACAAACGCAGCTCAGACCTCGGTATGAGCTGGAGCGATTCGACTGTACTCTCAACACTGGATGGGTATGGTGGCGGGGAGCCAGCCATCGTTGCTGATCTGGGAAGGAATGTGTACACCGCCTGGAAGGAGACGAAGTACGGCTGTTTTGGCGGATTTGGGTTTTCATGTAGCGTCGTACTACGCAAGTCCATTGACGATGGAACTTCGTGGTCTCCAGAGCAAGTAATTAGTGATGAACCCTATGGCAGTCAGATCCAACTTGCCAGCAACAATCAGATATTCGCTGCAGTGTGGACCAAAGAATTTATTAATGACGAATACCATGCTGTTGTTCGATTGAGTCAAGATCGCGGCAATACATGGTGCCCAGTTTTTGACCTCACACCTGATACAATTGGCGGCGGTCTACCCCATGTCGCATTCAGTACTACTGCACTCCAATGTGTCTGGGTAGCGTATGAGAACAGCCACTTTATCGTGAATCATCGGCGAGGTGAATTGCTGCCGGTGGCAGTCGATGAGCAATTCGATCAAATGCCGAGTAAGTTTATGCTGGAACAGAATTATCCAAATCCATTTAACGGCATAACAAGAGTGCGGTACGGATTGCCGAGAAGAGAATATGTGAGTTTGAAAATATACAATTTACTTGGTGAAGACATCGCAACCCTTGTCGATGGGCAAACAGAGGCGGGATGGCACGAAGCAGTATGGGAACCTGCAGGAGTTTCAAGCGGAGTTTATCTTCTTCGCCTTATTATGGGTAAATATACGACAACTGAAAAAGTACTTTATGTAAGATAGAAAGGAGGTGATCGTACGGGAAAGCGGAAATGTCAAAAACAACCGATGATTCTTTAAACACGTGAGAGGTGGCGAGCTACCGCCACCCCTCAGTGTGAAGGACAACGCTTCGATGCAGCCGCGCTATGGATTCCACCGCGGCGGCATCTATGTCTTCATGCTTCTATTGTAGCAAATAATTCACTGTTTATCAACTTTTACAATAGGAGATACAACAATGTGTAACAAAGGAACGATATTACCCGTGGCTATGGCCTTGTGCGTGATGGTAATCTTCACACTGACCCCACTGGGACAGGTAATAGCCCAAACAAGCTGGACGTCGCTGAACGGACCTTACCGTGCAGTGAACGGGAAAGACATTACCGTTGGATATACGACAACGGGCACACGCATTCTGTTCGTAGCTGATAATGGCTACAAACTCCTGAAGTCGGAAAACAGCGGTGCATCGTGGAGCCCGACCGGCAGTACCTCGAGTGATCAGATCGACAACCCTCGCATCACCGTCTGTAACCCAACCAACCCGGACATCCTGCTTGTCGGAACATTCGATGGGACGACGGGAAAGATAAGAAGGAGCACAAATCGTGGTGGGAGTTGGATATCACCTGATCGTATTTCAGAGACCAATTATCAGCCTTTCCGCTTCGGAATATCATCCGTAGATCCACTGAAGGTCTTTGCAGGATCGAAGTATACGGGTGATAATTCCACATTGCGAAAAAGCACTAACGGTGGCGACACCTGGGTTTCCGATTTCAATTTCTTCCATCCCAACGTGCATACGCATGTGATGGCAATTGCCTGGCACCCTACTGATGGGAGCCAAGTATGGGTTGGAGGCTCATCGGTTCAAATCAATGCTGCATCCGAACCGCCACCACAGTCAGAGGATACTTATACAGTTCCCGGCACATCACCTCAACAAGTATTACAGCTTGAGAGAGGAATTTGGTATTCCGTTGACGCTGGGGCAACCTGGAGTAGTGATAAAGCCGCAACTTTACCCACGTCAAATAAAAATATTTCTGCTCTTGCTGTGATGGTACAAGGAGGCGCAACGACCATCTGGGCGGGGACAGCGCACATCGATATCCGTTACGGTAAACTCTTCAAATCAAATGATTTGGGCAACAACTGGCAAGAAGTTACTTTGCCCGGATTTCCTATCCCAGGTTCAATTAGCTCAATTATTGTTAATAGTAACCGTATTTACGTTGGACATAGCGAGGGTGGCATTTGGTACTCCTCAGATGGTGGTACCAGCTGGTGCGGGGGTGGAAGCACTAGTTTAGTCGATTGGGATATTCGAGGAATTGCAGTGCACCCAAACAGTCTCGATGATGCATTTGCAGTCTCTGCTACATCGGTTTATAAGCGAGATGGTGGTACATCCTGTCTAACGTGGCGCGATATTAATACTAACATCAAGCTCGTGAACCTCTCTTCCGCTGTTGGGGTGGGATCCACAATTTACGCTGTATCAAAAGAGTATGGTGGAATCAGCCGCTATACGACAACTGATGGTTGGAAAACCGTCTTGCCGATCAGTTCCAGTACATATCAGCGCTTTCAGGGAGAGTCGGTTTTTCCTGATCCTGAAAATGCTAACACTATGCTAATTTCTGGTGCAGTTCCACAGAGTAATAGCACCACTCAATATAAGGCTGTCATAATTAAAAGTATAGATGCTGGAAGTACATGGGTTGAGGCTTCAAGTACAAATACCTATGCTCCAGATTATAGATTTTTTGGAGTTGCGCCTGACCCAAAATCAACTGCATCTGGTAGGCGTTACGCATTCGGTAAATCGACAGATGATGATTGTGCGAACCCTGGTTCAACCATTACAAGTAACTGGTTTCTGAGTATTGATGCAGGAAGTAATTTTTGCGCCAAGGTCAATCTTGATGGTGCATCAACAAAAGTCTTCTCATTTGTTGTTGATCCGTCAGGAACGAATACAACGTCAGATATATTATTAGCTGGTCTGGAAAATAAAGGTGTATACAGAACGGCGAATGCTGGCGCATGGTCACCATGGTCAATCGGCCTTAACTCGGTATATGCACTAGCACTCAATAAAAATGCTTCACAGACCATTTACGCTGGCGGAGAATTGGTAGGTGGCTACGGAATGTGGAAATCCGTTAATGATGGTGTCAGTTGGAGCGCCACTACAAGTAGGACTGATGTCGTCAAACGCATTGTGATGGATCCACGATTTACATCCTCACCAGATTATGTCTTTGTTGTGTCACGAGCCACAGGCGCATCAAGTGATAATATTCACAGGACTGCGAATGGAGGAACAAACTGGTCTAACGTTACGGGGAGTCTCCCATCTCCGATCAGTAATCTCCAGACCGATCCTACCAATTCTTTAGTCATTTACGCTGCAACTGGAAACGGGGTGTACAAATGTGGCTTGACATCAGCACCAACGTTAAGTTCACCAAGTGATAATGCACAAAATGTTTCTTTTTGCAGTAACGTGACACTAAGTTGGCAGTCTGCATTGAACACTTCCAGCTATCATCTCCAAGTGGCGTATGATATCAATTTCACTAACATTATCCCTGGCGGAGATGTTCAATCAATTGCTGGGTTATCGTACTCAATTCCTGTGGCGTGTGGAACAGATTACTACTGGCGAGTAAGTGCGAGTAATACATTAGGTGAAGGTCCATGGTCGTCTACAAGGAAGTTTTCAACCTATGGCTGCACAGCACCCGCTTCGACAACATTAAGTTTGCCCTCCAACGGCGCGACAGTGGGGTGTAACCCAATAAGCCTCACATGGAGTATTACAGCCGGGGCGTGTAACTATCATCTCCAAGTTGCAACCGAACAAGATTTTTCTAGTGGAATGTTGGTGAACAATGCAACGCTTGTCAACAACATATATCAAATCACTAACGCTACTTGTCCCCAGACCTATTATTGGCACGTTCGTGGAATAAATCAATATGGTAACGGTCCCTGGTCTGCAACAAGGTCATTTACAACAACTTCGGGTGGAGGCGGTGGCGGTGGTGGGTGTCCCTATGTTTTCACCTACGATGGGCTGGAATTTCAAGAGGACAATAACATCATCCCGCAAAGTGAATATGCAGGTAATAAAGGGAAAGACGTCACTGATTATTACAAGCTGTTGAGGCCTCTCCAAATGAAGGATGGTCTTTATGAGCTGGAGGTCAGAGAATACGAGCGTGAGCGCTCCTCTTTCGATAACTTCCAACTGATAGCAATCGATCATTATGCGTATACAGATGTTGCAGTTTTACCCAATGGAGAGGTCGTTCAGTATATAACACCATTTAGTCTTGTCCCCGATGATTGCTTAGACCAAGATTGCACTCCACGTCTTCTATCCTTCGATGGTATATCCAAGAAAATGTCTCAAGGCGATCAGCTGGAACTGATGTTCACATCATCAGGAGAGAACATCCACGATATAGTCAGCAATTTTGAGGGCGGTATAATATTGGGAGGTTGGACGATTCCGCGCATACTCCTCGAAGCGCCTTCCAAGAAACAAGTTGTGGGCACTATACGAGGCGAAAACAATATGGCTGGCTCATCAGCACCGTTTACCTTCCGTGAACGACCAACACTGGTCTATGTCCCATTAGAGAGATTGGACGATCGTATAAAGATCAGTTTTGGTGAAAGGGTTGCCTTTGACTATGCTAACTTAGCCGTAAGGCTTGTCTCTGATTTCACTCGGCATGAGCTTAAGTTAATTTCGGCATCTCACTCAGTGAGAGGTAATGTCCTTTCGAGACTCAACCTCACCGATGAGGAGTATACAACTCTAAGGCCAGGGCAATCCATCAAGCTGAAGTTTGCTGCCCCGCCATTTGCACAGGGAATGAAAAGGAGCTTCGTGCTGGTTTCGCGTGGTAGGTATGAGTGGATAGGAAGTCCCAATGCAAGCAAGCCGGAAAGCTTCCAGCTTGCGCAGAACTATCCCAATCCGTTTAATCCAATCACCAGCATAGAGTACGCTTTGCCAGAAGACATTTACGTAACGCTTAAGATCTATGACGTGTTAGGTCGTGAGGTGCGATCCGTAGTCGATGAATTTCAAACCGCTGGTTACAAGTCGGTGGAGTTTGATGCAAGTACACTTCCAAGCGGTGTCTACTTCTACCGGCTCACGGCTGGGAGATTTACCGATGTCAAAAAGATGCTGTTGGCTAAGTAACGTCCGCACTCAATTCAACAGTAATAGAAGGAGCTGTTTCGAGCAATTCGGAACAGCCCCTTGCTTAAACATGAGAAGACAATCAACTCAGCTGTGCAAGGCGGAAAATAGCTAAGACTACTTTATCACTAATTCGTTCAAGATGGTCTGCGCGCTTGAATATTTATCTAAAATAAACAAGATGTACCGTGCATCGACACTAATCGCCCGGTTTAACGGTTCTTGGTAGAGGTAGTCTCCAACGACTGCTTCCCAGTTTCCATCAAACGCCAAGCCAATAAGCTCCCCCTTGCCGTTGATGATTGGACTGCCAGAGTTGCCGCCTGTAATATCCAGATCAGCTGTGAATGCAACTGGCACATCCTTCAGTGTTGAATCAGCATATATGCCAAAATCTTTGTTCTCCCAGAGCTCTTTGAGTTTTGGTGGAACGATAAATGGATCTTCACCTGACTCTTTCTCCATCACGCCGCCGAGTGTCGTGACATAATGATAATGGACAGCGTCGCGAGGCTTGTATGGCTGCACTGTGCCGTAGCTCAGTCGCAGCGTGCGATTTGCATCGGGGTAGAGATCGGGACCTTTCCATGCCGTCCACGCTTCTAACAATTTCGCTCTGAGTAATCCGATCTTCGCGTTAAATGCCACCACTTGTGCTTGCAGTTGACTGTTATCCTTATCAAGCTCCATTGCAAATTTTACGAACTCGTCATCTTGAATATCATCGGCAGATTTCTCCAAGAGCTTCAAAGCACCCTCTTGTGTTTTAAGCTTCGTATCATCGAACAGATCGTCAACGAAATCTCTAACCTTATTCTCACGAGCTTCGCCCGTTCTTTTCCCTACGATCCGCTGGCAAACCTGGATTTGTTGATCTTCGGGAAGTTCGGACACTTTGAGGAGTAATGCACGTAACAGCTCTCTTTCAACGCTGATTTCTACATTCTTGTATGAAGTGTTGATGAATTCTTTCATCTCCATCAGACTGGTCTCGCTTGGTCTGATTCTTCCCGTTGTATCTCTCGCAAAGGAGTTGGCAAAATTTCTGAGGCGGTTAGCAATGCCGAGCATGCTCGAACCGGAAAAGATTTGTCCAAAGACGATTTGTTTTTTGTTGAACGTTTGTAACTCTTCATACGTTTTGGCAATATCCGAGAGCACTGTGCCGTAGTGTGCTTGAAGGTCTGGCTTGGAGTTAATAAATTCCCGAAACTTCTCCTCTTGATCCAGTCGTTGTTTGAGGAGGTTGGCACGCCGCATGCCCTCCAATGTGCCCTGGTAATTTTTGTAGGTGTTTGCCATCCCGCGCCAGCGGGTCGCATACTTAATTTCGAGTGCGCGATTCTTCTCCCCTGCCGCTGTAATAATATCCATCCGCTTCTTGAAAAGCTCCATTGTCAGTGGAAGAATTTCATCTTTTGCAAGCTGAATTTCGTACGAGGTTCGGTATCTGAACGTTCGTCCTGGGTAGCCCATGACCATAGCGTAAGACCCCTCGTTATAGCCTTTCGTCGAGAAGGGAAGGAACACTTTTGGTTTGTAGGGTACATTATGTTTCGCATATTTTGCTGACTTCCCATTGGTGTCTACATATGCTCGCATGAAAGCAAAATCACCAGTGTGCCGGGGCCAATACCAATTATCAACTTCGCCTCCGTAATTGCCGATGGATGTTGGCGGTGCATAGACAAGCCGAATGTCTTTTAACACTTCATAGCCAAAAAGATAATACTTCACACCGCTGTATGTTTCGGCAACACGGTACTCGTCATCGGACGAGCCTTTTGCTGCTTTCTCAATCTCACGGGATTTTGCCTGGATGGCTTTCAACCGGGCATCGGCAGTCATTGTATCACTCACAACACTTAGCGCTGAATCAGTAACATCTTGTATGCTGACGACGATTTGAGCAGTGTATGTCGGGATGGAAAGCTCCGCCTCTCTCGTTTTTGCATAGAAGCCGTTCTTCAAGTAATCGTCTTCGACCGAGCTGACCGATTGAATGGCTGCAAATGCCACATGATGGTTGGTGAGCAGCAAGCCTTCGGCAGAAACGAAGGAGCTTGTTCCTCCGCCTAAGAGCACGATGGCATCTTTGAGACTTGTGCCATCGGGATTATAAATTTGTTCTGGAGTCAGCTCGAGACCGTGGTTTTTCATTTCCGACCAGGGGAGCTTTTCGAGCTGAGTTAGCATCCACATGCCTTCGTCTGGAGCAATCCATGCAGTGAAAAGGAAGATGCATAAGATTGTAAT
>JACQVI010000147.1 GCA_016209795.1 Ignavibacteriota bacterium | reverse complement strand
GCTTACCCGTTTCACGTTATCTTTAACTTTCTGAAGTACAACTTTTTCTTGGCTTAGGTTAAACTTCTTTGAGTTGTCTTGTTGTCCACGTCCCTCCGCCTTCACTCAGATGGCTTCCTACAATGACTCTGCATAAAAAGCAAAAAAGAAACTAAATAATCAATAGGATAAACATCGTATTTTTTAAAATACGGTATTTACTCTAGAGCACTAGTATAAATACCCTAGGTAAAAGTATGTAGAGTAACCTTAACAAATCGCATTAGCTGCACTTCACTATGTGAAACGTCCCTTACGCTTCAAAGCGTGCCGTCACCAAAGTGGCTTTGGCACGTCGGCGACTTCAGCGACGGAGCGCTACGTGAAGCATAGCGTTACGTGCAGTGAAGGTGTATCTAAACCTCGAAGGTTGCTGCTCACCAAAATAACAAAGCCCAGCTCCCAAACGGATCGGTTTCCCACTTGGGAAAGCTGGGCTAAGATAACCCCCTGAGAAATAAAATGCTCTGTACTTGCTTCAGTTATCTTGCAAAGAGCATTTTCTTCACATCGGTGAACCACTGCCCTGAGCCTGTCGAAGGGTTGCCTGCGGACAAACAGTAGAGGTGGTATTACGTAGACTCAGGATTCCTTCTTCGACTCGCGTCCGAGCTCCAAGAAACCCTGCTTGATAGCAAAGCGGACCAATCCGGCTGTATCATGGATGTTCAACTTCAGCATGATATTTCCACGGTGTGTACTGACGGTACGAACGCTCAGGAACAGTTTCTCTGCAATTTGTACATTCGTTAACCCTTGTGCGATGAGGCGAAGAACTTCCATTTCACGGTTCGTCAGAACTTGTTTTGAAGCTTCTTCGACCGCCTGTTGCTCTTGCGTCTGTTTAATAAATCGCTCGATCATAAGCTCTGAGATGCCGGGACTGAAGAAGCGTTTTCCTGCTACAACCGCACGTACAGCGGCGAACAGCTCTTTCTTTCCGGCGTCTTTCAACACATATCCATTTGCACCTGCACGGATCATCTGATAGACGTATTCTTCGTTTTCATAGATCGTAAGAATTAACACCTTCACGTCTGGATATTTTTGTTTAATAAGTTTTGTGGCTTCGATGCCGCTTATGTTCGGCATCGAAATATCAAGAATGGCAATATCTGGATTGTGTTGTTGGATGAGTTCCAGGGCTTGCTTGCCGTTTTCTGCTTCGGCAACAACAAAAAATTCCGGATCGCTTTTAAATAGCATTTGCAAGCCGGTTCGAATGATACTGTGATCGTCAGCTATCAGGATTCTAATCTTTTCCATTGTCACAATGGGATTTCCACCTGAATTGTCGTTCCTCTGTCGGGTTGCGATTCAATAGAATATCTTGCGCCGATATACTCGGCACGCTCCTTCATACTTATTAATCCTAATCCCCGGTCTGTTGCTCTCTCCGTGCGGATACTGTTGACGTCGAAGCCCTTGCCGTTATCCTCAATAGAAAGATACAGAGTGTTATTGTGATAAGCAAGCTGAATCGATACAGCGGTTGCCGCTGCATGTTTTGCTACGTTCGATAATGCCTCCTGCGTGATACGATAGAGAGCTATTTCAACGTGTGGATCATATCGTACCATGCGAGTATCCGGTGAATGGAGCTTCACTTTGATCCGATGAATTTTTTCAAATTCTTTACAGAGAAGCTGCAATGCAACGAGTAATCCGAAATCATCAAGAGCAGCAGGATGGAGATTGGAAGAAATCCTGCGTATTTCTGTGAGCATTGTATCAATTTGTTGTTTGAGCTGGTTGAGTTTACTGATCGTTGCTTTGTCAGTTTTGGGTATGGCTTCTTCGAACACCTCGATATTAAATTTCATACCGCTCAACCGTTGACCAAGGTCATCATGGAGTTCACGTGCAATTCTTCGGCGCTCTTCTTCCTGTGCGCTTTGGATTGACGTGGCGAACTTGACGAGATCTTCTGTGCGTTGGCGCGCTATTTCATCAAGTTTCCGCTGGAGGTTTTTCTGCTCAGTGATATCCCGTGAAATACCAACCAATGCAACGGGTGTTCCGTTCGAATCTCGAACAACCGATGAGGAAAGGATAATGGGAAATTCCTCTCCATTTTTTCGGACGTTCATGAGTTCACCGCTCCACCCGCCTTTGAGTGCCGCACGAACTATTTCCTCAGTAAGGCTTTCGGGATTATTGGGCGATCGTAGAACGGTAACATTTTTCCCACGAATCTCATGTTCTTCATAACCATACGTTGTAAGGAATGCCTGGTTTACAGAGATAATGGTATTATTCAGGTCAGTTATGCAGACGCAATCATTCAAACTCGTGATGGTATGGGCGAGCATTTGGAGTCGTTGTTCGGCTAACTTCCGTTCTGTGATGTCGCGAAAAATTCCCAACAAGAATGCCTTTCGGTTCTCCAATTCAATGAAAGAATGTGAAGCCTCCACATACACAGTTTTCCCGGAACGTAACGTGATGATCCGTTCTGTATGTATTTCCATGGTTCGTTCCTCAAATCTCTTCCTGTAGAGCCAAAGCATGTTACCAACATCTTTGTCACCGTAGTATGTAATAGTGATCGGCTGTCCTACAAGTTCGGCTGATTCCATTCCAACAATTTTAGAGAAAGCATCGTTCACCGCAACGATTGTTCCATTTTCGTCTGTTAAGCGCATTCCATCCGCAGAGTTCTCCCATACGGAGCGAAAACGGGTTTCAGATTCGCGAAGCGTATCCTCCGCGCGCTTCCGCTCCGCGATGTCACGGACGATTCCGATGAAGTAGCGGTGGCCCTCGTCGGTATATTCGGCGAGAGAAAGCTCCACAGGAATTTCCAACCCATCTTTCCGCAAACCCTTAAGCTCTGTATGTTCCCAGTCGAGGTGGCGAGTGCGTGTCTCGAGGTAATGTCGGAATCCCTGCTTATGCAGTGCTCGCAGGTAATCGGGCATGAGCATCGTTAGGTCTTGTCCCTGGAGTTCTTCCATCGAGTAGCCGAAAATCCGTCCGGTTGCACGGTTGGCAAAGATAATTTCACTGTGTTCATTGATCGAGATGATTGCATCCGAGGCAGCCTCAGTGAGGGAGTGGTAGCGTAGCTGGAGCTTCCTGACGTTCTCTTCCGCGAGCTTGCGCTCCGTGATGTCCTGCGATGTGCCCATCATCCGGATAGCTTTCCCTGAACCATCGACAATCACTCGCCCACGTCCGTAGAGCCAGCGAATGCCACCATCGGGTAACACGATCCGGTGGTCAAAAGCAAACGGCTCGTGGCTCTCGTAGGAACGTCGCACAGTTTCATCAATGAACGACCGATCTTCAGGATGTACGCGCATAAGGAAGGACTCATAGTTGATGGAAATAGAATGTGGTTCAATGCCATAGAGGCGGTAGAGTTCATCTGACCAAGTGACCGTATCAGTGGGAATATCCCACTCCCAACTTCCTAAATGGGAAACTTGCTGTGCTTCAGAAAGTAGCATTTCGCTCTTTTTGATTTTTTCTTCCGCCCGCTTGCGCTCGTTGATTTCCTCCTGCAGCTCCCGCGTCCGTTGTTCCACCCGCTTCTCCAATTCATCTGCGGCAGTTTGCAGTGCTGCATCGCGCAAGCGGATCTGCTCCAGCATCTGGTTAAACCCATCGATAAGCGTACCGACTTCGTCATTGCTTTTCGAGACCGCCCGCAAGGTGTAATTACGCTCTGAGGAAATGCGTCGTGCGAGCTGCGCCAGGTGAAGAATTGGACCAGAAATCACTCGTTGGAGTTTCGATGAGAGGAATAGAGCTGTAAAAGAAGATAACAGGAGCACTCCAAGAATGATCACGATGTACTGCTTCATAGCGGAATACATCTCCTCGAGGTCGGACTGGATGTACACCGCGCCTATCCGCTCACCATTGAGAAAGATAGGTAGAGAAAGAGTAAGGTAGTTCTTATTGAACTGAACACTCTCCTCCTGCGGAGCGGGTGGAATTTGTCCCGTTGTTGCGCTGTCTCGGAAGTACGTGGCAAAGACTGTGCCGTCAGGAGTGTAGATGCATGCAGAGACGATGTGCTCGTTTGCCCGCAGAGCGTCCAGAGTTTCTTCTGCAGATTTCTTATCGTGGAATGTCAAGGCTGCAGTACTATTAGCCCCGATAATTTTAGCAAGGCTCGAGAGCTCACTGACCATTGCTCTCCGAAATGTAATGAGTTCATAGCTTAGAATCGCTACAGATGCCAGCACTAACGCAACACTACTTGTCAGCATGATGATTGCTGTTAGTTTTCGCTTTATCGGTACATCCCGAAAAGGACGCATGTCAGTTATTCTCCTTCTCACTAACGATGCGTGCCAGTTTCAGGAGCTGCGAACTGATTTTGAGACCTTCCCGCTCTGCCGCCTCTACGTTAATTTCAAACCTTACTTTGTTTTCTTCTACAACAAGATTAATCATACCACCTATGTGAGCAAAATGCTCTACTTCACTGACTGTCAACATTCCTGAGTTCCTGAGCCTCCGCAATATTTTTGGCATATCCTTTTGTTCGGATGAGCTGATAAAAAGAATGTGGCACTGTTCTAGTTCCTTCAGGGCTTGAAATCGTCTAACGACAAATTCTCTTCCATTGATATTCTTATCTTTCACAATAGTATCTAAATCCGCCTCAAATGGGTCTTCACCGAGGATGCCAATCACTATCGGGGTGGTGGTATCGGAAAAGGTCTCTGGAGACCACTCCACAAATTTCGCAAAGTTGTACAAAAATGCTGCTTTCACCTGATACTCAGTTGGTGAAATCGTTTGTGTGATACTAAGCGCGCTGGAAAATAAAAGTATTATTACAATGTACGATATTCTCATGAAAATATGTAATGCCATCAACGGAGAGAACACCTGTAACGCAAAACTCTCCATTCCAATAATCAACTCGAAACAACTCGGACTTTATATCTTTTATACAAGTTAAAATTTCCATGTTGCTTTTCCGTAAGCGCTACGTTGTATTTCACTGGCTAATTCACTTAAGGGTGTAGAAGCAAACTCGGGATGTTGAGCATCAAGAATATTCTGAACAACGACACTGACCTGCAATGCTTCTGAGATATGCCATCCAAGTCTTCCATCAAGACGGAAGTAACTGGGGATATGTTGGTTGGCAATGCGGTCTACATAATAGACTGCGGCGTCGAATTCGACATTATGCAAAACATTAAGATATGAGCGCACATGAAACTGGTGTTGCGGACTATCACCTTCAGCGTTCACTGAACCAGCATCCTGGCTCGATGACTGCAGGCTTAAGCGAGCTTTAAACCATGTATAGCCAGTGTTTAATTTCCAATCATCGAAAGGGTGCCAACTGCTGGTAAATTCAGCACCGTATGTTTTTCCATCCATTCTATTTTCGAATCGACGCGGAATGATTATGTGGGGAGATGGTGTGGTTACCATATATGGCGTGCCTGAAGGTTCTACAGTGCGTAAATCTGTATAAACATTGTAAAAAATTGCAATGTCTAAACCCATTCGATTGACAGGCTGATAGCGATGCCCAAGTTCATAGGCAATGAGGTTCTCAGAAGAAAAATCTCGATTCCCGAATATTGTGATAACTGTTGGTAATGGTACCATGGTATCTGGAGGGAGAGTTGCAACGTGGACTTGAACATCGTCTTCTGATCGGGACGGAGTTCTCACAGCTCGAGAAACCGCTGCCCATATTCTATGACGATTGTGCGGCATCCACAGTAGCCGTACATTCGGTTGAACTTCAAACTGTGTGTAATCATTATGCTCCAATTTGGATCCGAGTGTGAGAAAGAGAGTATGGTTCAACATCGAGATTTGATCTTGGAAAAATCCACTGAAAAGATTGTCGGTTCGTTTATGAGGATTGAACGAGACAGTTGCACTTTTTGTGATATCGTCAGCTGTCAATCGATACCCAAGCCCCCATATGATTTCGTGATGGCTGCCAAGCAAAAAGCTGTGTTGAAACTCAAGATCAGCAGTGTTTCGGAACTCCTTATGAAATATATCATGGCGGTATGTATGGTCGAAATATATTTGCAGGAGAAGTTCCGATCCCTTGGATAAGCTTCGATTCCATCGAGCGAGAATGTTTCCACCTGCGACTTTGACATCATTCATAGAGGTCTGTCTATACGGTGAAGAAATTGTCGGTATCGTAACCGTTTGATGTAAGTTCCCCTTGTAGAGATCCCCTTGTACTGTCAACATATCACCATCTGTTAACTCCCAATCACTACGGATCCCTCCACGGTACATATTCCAACGATCAGAGGCTCGGTCGCCAGAAGGTGTAACAGCATCATCTCGCTTGAAACCTTTTGCATAGATTCGATAGTAACCTTTGTTACTCACTGTTCCATTATAGCGAATACTTCCGAATGCTCGATCTTCAGATCCTCCACCAGCCGTTACTTCACCGCTGTGAGAATTGATAGCACTTACTGTCATGACATTGATCACTCCGTTCACAGCATTAGCACCCCAAAGCGTTGCACCCGGTCCACGGATAACTTCGATACGCTCAATATCCTCCAATCGCAGATCTTGAACATCCCAGTGAACTCCAGAAAACAACGGCGTGTAAACGCTGCGCCCATCGATTAGCACGAGGAGTTTGTTAGAAAAACGGCTATTGAACCCGCGTGAGCTGATAGACCACTTATTCGCGTCGATGTGTGCTACTTGCATGCCTGGAACCATCCTGAGGAGGTCAGGCATATTCGTTAAGCCTGATCGTTTGATATCCTCTTGCGTAATAACATAGACAGCAGCAGTTGCTTCAGAAAGTTTCTCTTTCCTTTTGGATACCGAGGTAACCGTAATGTTCATCAGTTCTTCAAGACTGAGCTTGGTAAGGTCGCGAATTTGAGCCTGCAACTGAGAACCACAAAGTACCGGCAGAACAATCGCAGCAATAAGCAGTTTAAGAATGTTGAAAGAATGAGACATAAAGGGTAAACTCCTATGTCGGTTATGGGGAAATTATAACGTTGTAAATTTAACTAATTGCGTGAGGAAGTGCAATAATTGATTGTGCTTGAAACTTCTTTGAATAATTTCTACCTTTAAGCAATTATATCCTCAAATTACTCTAAACCATAAGCATTTCAGAATTATTTTACTGAAAGTGAGGTCATTATCAATGGTCAAAGTAGTATTCCTTGCAGGGATTATCTGTTTTCTAATCCCGAGATTTTTCTTCTCTCAAGAAGTTCGTACTGCTAATAGCCAGCTCCTTGGGTTCACAAACGGAAGTTCAGAGAGGCAACGTGGCTTGGAGCGACAATTCGATGGATACTTGGATCGGGAAAACCTTCGAGCATGGATGCAGCGACTTACTGCTCGTCCTCATCATACAGGTTCAACCTATGATAAAGAAAATGCTGAGTTCATCGCATCACAGTTTAAGAACTGGGGTTATGAAACAACTATTGAAGAATTCCACGTTCTCTTCCCCACGCCGAAGACACGTCTTTTGGAAATGCTCGAGCCGGAAAAGTTTGTTCCGAAACTTGCTGAGCCTGTTCTCCCTGAAGATCCAACATCAAATCAGACAAGTGAACAGCTTCCGATTTATAATGCCTACTCAATTGACGGCGACGTCACTGCTGAGTTGGTGTACGTCAATTATGGAATGCCGAAAGACTATGAAGAGCTTGATCAGCGTGGAATCGACGTGAAAGGGAAAGTCGTCATCGCACGTTACGGTGGAGGATGGCGCGGTATCAAGCCAAAGGTCGCTGCAGAACATGGTGCTATTGGTTGCATCATTTACTCTGATCCTCGAGATGACGGATACTTCCAGGGCGATATCTATCCAAAGGGTGCCTATCGTAACGAATATGGTGCACAACGCGGTTCAGTAAAGGATGCGCCGCTGTATTCCGGAGATCCTTTGACACCATTTATCGGTGCAACGAAAAATGCAAGGCGCCTCTCACTCAAAGAAGCAAAAACGCTTACGAAAATTCCGGTGCTGCCGATCTCATACGCTGATGCACTTCCGCTCTTGAAAACACTTGGCGGACCAATCGCTCCGGAAAGCTGGCGCGGCGCTCTGCCCACCACGTATCATCTCGGTCCTGGACCCACAAAAATTCATCTGAAGATCGAATTCAACTGGGATATTGTTCCGATTTATAATGTGATTGCGAAGCTCAAGGGATATGAGTATCCTGATGAATGGATTATCCGCGGTAATCACCACGATGCGTGGGTCAACGGTGCCGATGATCCCGTCAGTGGACTGGTTGCAATGATGGAAGAGGCACGGGCAATCAGTGAGCTTGCGAAAACTGGATGGACACCAAACCGAACAATCATCTACGCTGCATGGGATGCTGAAGAACAAGGCTTGCTTGGATCGACAGAGTGGGCTGAGATGCACGCTGATGCACTCAAGACAAAAGGTGTTGTGTACATTAATTCTGACTCAAACGGAAGAGGGTTTTTATATGTAGGTGGTTTGCATACGCTTGAAAAGTTTGTAAATCAGATTGCGAAAGATGTTACTGACCCACAAACCAAGGTGAGCGTCGCTGAACGTGCTCGCGCTCACATTATCGTCCAGGGCACTTCGGAAGAACAAAAAGAAGTTCGTGACCGTGACGATCTTCACATCTATGCCTTAGGCTCCGGCTCTGACTATACTCCCTTTATTCAACACCTTGGCATTGCATCACTCAACATTGGCTATGGTGGAGAGGATGGGGGTGGATCATATCATTCCATTTACGATTCGTATGCTCATTACACACGCTTTGGTGATCCAACGTTTGAGTATGGAGTTGCTCTTGCACAAACGACGGGACGTGCTGTTCTCCGACTTGCGAGCGCAGAGATTCTTCCGTTTGAATTTTCCAACTTTGCTGAAACTGTTGGCAAGTATGTTAAAGAAGTTTCGAAGCTCACCGATGACATGCGTGAAGAAACGGAAGAGCTTAATCGAAGAATCAAGGAACGATCACTTGCTTTGGCTGCCAATCCAACGCAGACGTACATCGTGCCGAAACCCAAAGAGCCTGTTCCATTCCTCAACTTTGCTCCGCTCCAGAATGCCGTAACGACACTCGAGCGAAGTGCAAAGGAGTACGATCAAGAGATGAAAAACCTAAAGGAAAAAGGCGGAGAACTTGTTGCACGGCAAAAGAAAGCACTGAATGGGATTCTCTTGAAGATCGAGCAGGCATCAACACGACGCGAAGGGCTTCCCCGCCGTCCCTGGTACAGACATCAGATTTATGCCCCGGGAATGTACACGGGATATGGCGTGAAAACACTTCCTGCAGTACGAGAAGCAATTGAGCAGCGCTATTGGACCGAAGCAAATGAGCAAATAGAAGTTGTTGCCAAAGTCATTGAAGGCTTTGCGAGAGAGATTGATCGAGCTAAGGCAATTCTGAAGGAGGGTGTGAAGTAAGTAATGAACCTTTTCGGTTGGATCATTCTCGTTGCTTTGGTTGTTGAGTACATTCTTCATCTCATCGCCGACTATCTCAACATCAACACACTTCATCAGGAATTGCCAACGGAGTTTGAAGGTGTCTTTGATGTCAATGCGTACAGGAAGTCTCAACAGTACACAAAAGTGAAGATAACGTTTGGTATCTTGACATCCACAATAAGCTTTTTCGTAACACTTGCCTTTTGGTTTAGCAGCGGCTTTAGCTGGCTTGATGGAATTGTGCATGGCTGGGGACTTCCTTCAATCTGGACTGGTCTGCTCTACATCGGTACCTTGATACTCTTTCGCACAATGCTCTCGCTACCTTTTAGTATCTACTCCACGTTTGTCATTGAAGAAAGGTTCGGATTCAATAAAACGACGCCGTCAACATTTGTGACTGATCTCATTAAGGGCTTATTGCTTGCGATTGTTCTTGGAGGACCGTTACTATCGGGAATTCTTGCACTCTTTGAGTATACAGGACCTTCAGCCTGGCTGTACTGCTGGATGATTACTATACTATTCACACTGTTCATTCAGTTTGTTGCACCAACCTGGATCATGCCGCTTTTCAACAAATTCATTCCATTAGCTGATGGCGAATTGAAACAAGCAATTATGTCACTTGCCGAACAACTTCGCTTTCCGCTTCAGGGTGTATACGTGATGGATGGTTCAAAACGCTCAAGCAAAACCAATGCATTCTTTACAGGGTTTGGAAAGAATAAACGCATTGCAATGTTTGATACGCTCATCGCAAAGCACACTGTTTCCGAACTTGTCGCTGTTCTTGCTCATGAGATCGGTCATTACAAAAAGAAGCACATTATTCAGGGGATAGTCATCAGCAATGTACACTTAGGTGTGATGTTTTTGATGTTTTCGTTCTTTATCAACAATGAAGCTCTGTTCGATGCTTTTTTCATGGAACATGTTTCAATCTATGCGAGTCTAATCTTTTTTGGAATGCTCTACTCGCCAGCGGAATTCATCATCTCGATCTTCTTGCATCTCCTTTCACGAAAGAACGAATATGAAGCTGATCAATTTGCCGCAGAGACCGTTGGGCAACCAGAGACTATGATCGAGGCGCTTAAAAAACTTTCGTTGGATAATCTCTCGCATCTTACTCCACATCCATTCTATGTATGGTTGAACCACTCACATCCGCCCGTGCTGGAACGAATTAAAGCAATACGAAGCTACCAGAGGAACTAAGAAACGATGGAAGAAATCAATAAGCCCGAAGCAAAAGCTCTCTCCGTGATTGAGAGCAAAGAAGGCAAAATAGAGCCTGAGAAGATCGTCGTTAAAGCGTACGATGTTGCCTCGACATATGACCTTTCATCTGCACGAAAGGTGCTGGAGGCAGAATTGAGAGGCAACGTGCTTGAGACAAACCCCCTCCTTGTCCAGTTGGATACTAAGAGAATGGTTGCGGTTTTCGACTACGGCTCCATTGTTTTGTTCAACGTGGATGTGGATGAAAGTGAACTGGTCATGGAAAAGCTCAAACCATTTACCCAGCGGCTTAACAAGACCATGAGTGAAGACGAATTCATGCTCTACCTCGCTCCACGAGCAAAGAGTCCAGAAGGCACCGATGAATTATACATAAAGGAATTCAATCGCGATATTGCTCTCGTGGTTGGGATTGTCTTAAGCCGATCTGTCTCCATGGAGTATTATGAAAAGTTGGTTTCAAACGCACTCGCACATCTGGAAGAACCGATAGCCTCTTTGCAATATACAGGAAAGATTCCTCGCCGTGAACGAGAGCTTACCAAAAGGGTAGGTTTTGCTCTTGCTGTTGAACAAGAGTTAACATACTTACTTGCTGTCTTTGATGATCCGGATATCGTCTGGGATGGAGGAAAACGTATCGAAGATCTGTATGAAAATTTGAAGCGTCAGTTTGACCTTGAAGGCAGGATCAAAGTGATTCAACAGAAAGTCTCGCTCATCTCTCGTTCTAGCATGTTTGTTATTTCACGACTCGAGGCACAGCGTTCTCGCATGCTTGAATGGGTTATTATTCTCTTGATTTTGTTCGAGATTGTTTTGGTGATTTTGGGGAAGATGTAATGCTAATGTATCGCAGAGAGGAACGACATGCTCTCTCTCGTTTTTCCTCCCCTGATCTTCAGATGTTTCTACAGCTTTGCGATAATATAGTTCCACAGGAGCACAGCGAGGAATAAAAAAGTGTGAGCCCGGTTGTCGAACCGAGTGGAGGCGACTCAGCATCGACGTGGGATCCGGACTCACACAGAGCCAGTTTACGATCTTACCTTGTGAATTTACGAGAGTCTGTTTTCCTCACTGTGCCCGGAACAGGATTTGAACCTGCACGCTTTTACAAGCACTAGACCCTGAATCTAGCGCGTCTGCCAATTCCGCCATCCGGGCGATTAACTCTCCTAAATATATTAATTTCTTCACCGACTTACAAACAATCTGTTGCTTTTCGATCACTGAAAAGGTATATTTAAATATAGAGCGTTCAGAATCAAAGTACTCGTGTAAATCGTGAGTCAACAAAAACAAAGAACAATTCTTTTTCTGGAAGACGAACAAGAGCTTCTCATGACGGTATCCAATCTGCTTCAGGATCAGGGATATCGTGTAGTCTGTGTGAGGCAGGCGGAAGACGCACTCGAGGAGATCAAGCACACCCTTCCGGATTTATTTCTGATCGATATTAAACTGCCAGGGTTAGATGGGTTTGATTTTTTCAAAGAGGTGCGAAATAAGAAAGAATACCAGAAAATTCCCTTTGTCTTTCTGACGGCGTTCAACGATCTGAGGGCAAAACAATACGCTCAGAAGCTCGGTGCAGCAGAATATATTACCAAACCATTCGATTTTGAGTACTTAGTGACTAGGATAAAAGAATTATCACCTCCACGATAAGTTGCCATTAAAGCGGCAACGCTGTACATGTGATCCAAGAAGGTTAATAACAGTAGATTCCTTTACAAAGTTTTTGGAGGTTCGGTGATTGTAGTCACTACTTCAAATACATCTCTCTTGTAGATTATCTAAAAACTTAGAAGTAATATTCGAGGGTTGTAACAATGGAAGAAAATGATAAAGAATTCATGACCATTCTCAAATGGGCAGGAGTTGTTGCTCTGGTCGCTGTTCCTCTCGTCCTCTTTCTGAAAAAGCTCAAAGCTCAGGAGATTGATGAGACAACAGAAGATGATGCCAACATCTTTGCCGGTGAATTAGAGTCTTAGTGCAATAAAAATATATCCCCCTCAGCAGGCTGGTTTTTCAGATTCGCACATCAAAACCGTATTGCATTCCTTGGACCTGTGTGTATCTTCGGTAACCAGCTTGTGTGGACGGGGCATTTCTCAACGGGATATTTCTTGTTAAACACCTCAACAGTCGTTTCTGGGCAGTACCGAGTTGCGACTTTTTTCGTCTCAACACAAATTGTATCACGCTGAACACCCTCGGGCTGGTTGAAGTATTCCACAGGAAGTCCGATCTCGGGGTTCTCATAGACGTATTTCATGAAGAGCCCCCAGATCGGAGCGGCGGCTCGCCCCCCTTGACCATCAGTATTTGTGAAATGCACAGATTTATTATCAAAGCCAACCCATACTCCGGCAGTAATTCGTGGTGTAAATCCGATGAACCAAGCGTCAGCATATTCCTGTGTCGTTCCAGTTTTTCCGGCAGCCGGTAGATAGAAATAATTTCGCACACGTGCTCCAGAGCCATCGCCGTTCACCGGTTCTTGCAGTAAGTCCGTCATGATATACGCGGTCTCAGAACTCAGTACCTCTCGCTTCACAGGATGATTTTCCTCGATGAGATTGTCATCCTTATCTTCAATTCTGAGTATTGAAATAGGCTCAACGTATACACCTTCGTTTGGGAAAACCCCGTATGCTGCTACGATTTCTAGTGGTTGAACTTCACCAGTTCCAATTGCCAGTGATTCATAGGGAGGAAGTTCAGACTTAATTCCCATTTTGTGTGCATATTGAATGACTTGTTGAACCGGTGCGATCTCCATGATCGTTCTGATTGCAATCAGGTTGATAGAATGCTTGATTCCAGCACGCAGCGTATATTTGCCGCCAAACGTTCGATCAAAATTTTCTGGCGCCCACCGTTTGCCGTTTCCCATTACCAGAGTCACGGGTTGATTAAGAAGCTCAAAACACGAGGGATATCCGTTATCGATAGCAACTGTATACACGAATGGTTTGAAAGCCGATCCCGGCTGACGACGAATTTGCGTGATGTGGTTTAGTCCGTACTTAAACTTCTTAAAATCAGAACCACCCACCATGGCTAGAATGTGGCCTTTGCTATGGTCGATTGCGACAAAGCCAATTTCAATTTGTGTGGCTTCTTTCTTGACAGAGTCAATAAACGATTTGTTCTTTCTGAAAGCTTGCGCGATGCTATCCTGTATTGAAGGATCTGCTCTCCGGTACACATCGGACGTTCGAATTTCATGTGACATCACTTGAGCAAGTTCTTCACGATGATCTTTCCAGTCCCATTGTTTATTGAACATAGCTTGGTATGTACTGAGGTGTTCATCAACCGCTCGATTCGCTGCTCGTTGCATTCGACTATCGAGTGTAGTGTACACCGACAGACCATCTCTGTAGATATCGAATCCATACTGCTCAGATTTTTGGATGAGCTGTTGTCGGATCCATTCTACAAAATGTGGTGCTATGCCGGCTATATGTTCGTCATCGATAGATCGAAACTCCAGCGGTTCGTTTTTTGCTTTCTTCTCTAACTCGGGTGAAATGTAAGCGTATTTCGCCATTTGATGTAACACTGTACTTCGACGGTTGACCGCTCGCTCAAAATATTTAAAAGGATCGTACGTTGTGGGACCTTTGAGTAATCCAACCAGGAATGCGCTTTCACCGAGAGTCAGCTCAGATGTTTTTTTGCCAAAGTAGATTTGTGATGCAGATGCAATCCCATAAGCGCTGCGTCCGAAGAATGCTACACTCAGGTACATTTCAAGGATCTCTTCTTTAGTGTAATTCCGCTCAATCTGTACGGCAGTAATGAACTCGCGTATTTTTCTCGTGATTTTTCCAAAGAGTGACTCATTGGTTCCTTTCAATGCGTACAAGTTGCGTGCAAGCTGTTGCGTGATCGTGCTCGCACCCTCTTTGAGTCGCAGAGCCACAAGATTTTTAACCATCGCACGCATGAAACGCGGTAGGTCAACACCCCAATGATTGTAGAAGTTTTTGTCCTCTGTTGCGACGAGGGCGTTGACAAGGCCAGATTGAATCTCTTCTAAGGTGACCTGTGTTCTGTTCTTGATGAAAAAGCGATCAAGGATTACACCATCGATGGAATAGACTTTCGTAGCCAATTCGGGCTTCGGATTTTCGAGTTGTTCAAGTGAAGGTAACCCTGCGAAAAGAAAAATTCCATAAGCAATCAGCAGAACAAACAGTATTCCGCCGAGCAAGGTTTTCTTTTTCAACTGTTCTATCATTGTCGCCAAACGTTAAGTTCTATCTTACCGTTTCCAATCTGAGCATACGTATGATGAGCGATCCAATCACCTAAATTGATGTATAACCCAGTTCCCAATTCTTTCATCATGGGCTGATGGCAATGCCCCATGATGACAACATCAAATCCTTCTTGGATTTTTTGCCTTGCGAACTTCAGCATTCCATTATCGTCTGCATTGTTTTTAGTCAACGTATAGCGTCGGCTTTTTTTTGAAGAAGATCGTGCCAGTGTGATGCCGATATCGGGGTGTAGCACTGTAAACAGTTTTATGTTCAATCGGTTCCGTAAAATTTTCTTCAAGATCCTGTATCCAAAATCACCATTCGCTAAGCCGTCTCCATGGTGAATAAAGATCTTTTTTCCATCAACCATAGTATCAAACGCATCATGGTATGTTTTAATTCCCAATTCATCATCAAAGAAATCTTTCATCCAATAATCATGATTACCAGCGAGATAGTGCACTGAAATTCCACAATGGGTAAGATCGTCAAGTTTCGCAAGCAGTCGATGAAATCCCTTCGGAATAACAGTTCGATATTCGAACCATGTGTCAAACAAATCACCGACGATAAACAATTCACTGGCATCTTTTGAAATGTGTTCGAGGAATGTTAGCAAGTGATCCTCTTTTTTTCGCTCTTCCTCCCTTGATCCTAATCCCAAGTGAGCATCGGATATGAAGTACGCTTGAGGCATTGAGAGTTACTTCAAGACCTTAATCGTGAGTTCAATCGGCTGTTTGAATTTACTGCACCACCCCTCAGCATCCGAGCAATAAAAGTACGTTAGTATTCCTTTGATTGTTGCTGCCCCGGGTTTCAGTGTCGTTGCAAGAGCAAACTTCTGTGTAATCGGTTTTGATGTATCCACATACTCCTTGTTGGTTGTTTGCGGAATATCGGGTTTGTCAATCAATTGAATTCCACAGAGTGAATCAAATGTTATCTGCATCGGAGGGATTATCACGATATGGAATCCTTGCTTCGGCTTCAGAGAAATAAGCAGTCGTCCTTGCACACCAACTTTTAGCTCAGACGGCTTTGCAGTAATGTTGAATGTGACGTGTTGATTTTCAGGCTTTATAGTACCCCCAGCGAGTCCAACCGGAGGTAGAACAAGGCTTAAGGCAACAATGATAAGGGTGATTTTCATTGTACTCATAAGTACAAATTAAACATTAAAAAGGCAAATATCGTTCGTCATGGCAATGGCACAGCAACATACTCTGGTTTAGGCTCACAACACTTTATTGAATGTTTACGACTCGTGGTCTTTAGAGGTCTTTACTTCAGAATGCAATGATTTATCAAGTAAACCTCTTCCCGCTTTAAGAAGAGTATTGCTTGCTTTGAGGTCTGAGAGAATAGCATCAAGAACACCGTTGATGAATTTGTCGCTTTTGTCTGTGCTGTAGGCTTTGGCTATCTCAATTGCCTCGTTGATCGTTACTTTCGGTGGAATTTCAGGAAAGTAAAGAAACTCACAAATTCCCATTTTCAGTAATATCTTGTCGATCACTGCAATACGATCAAATTCCCAGTGTGCTACTTTGGATCTGATGACTTTTTCAATCTCCGTCTGATGGATGACAACTTCATGGACGAATTTTTTTGCAAACTCAAATTCTTTTGGATGACTTTGAAGCCCGGAGAGAAGATTATCCATCACTGTAGCGATTGGCTCTTTGGAAAGCTCGTACGCATAGAGTACCTGAAGAACTTTTTCTCGAACTAACCGTCGTCCATATGATGTTGTCGTGCGCTTCATCTCAGGGGTAAAGTTCCATAATTTTTCGATGATCCTTTCGGATGCCGTAGCGGTTTATGTTTCTCCACGTTTTGATTTCCCCGCAGAAAGGCTGTGCCTACGGGTAACAGTTGCAAGCCGCTCCTCTGCGAGACGATTTGATGCTTCGTAGGTGGGAATATTCTGTTTCTTAGCAAGGCTGAAGATTTTTAGAATAGTATCGTAAATACCCTCAGCCTGTTTAAAAGCGCTCTCTCGAGAATTGCCGTCAAGCTCGTTAGCAACGCTGATCAATCCACCGGCATTAATGACATAATCGGGCGCATAGAGAATACCATGCTTGATGAGCATTTGCCCATGTTTGTTCTCGTCAGCGAGCTGGTTATTTGCACCACCGGCTATAACGCTTACCCGCAGTCTTGGGATAGTTTCATCGTTGAGGATTCCACCTAATGCGCATGGGCAGAAGACATCTGCCTCAAGGTCGTAAATCTCATCAGGACGTACGTACATTGCTTTCGTTTTTTCAATGACTGCTTTTGCTTTGTGTTCATAGATATCTGTAACGATAATCTTTGCTCCTTCTTTTGCAAGATGATCACAAACGTAACTGGCAACATGTCCTGCACCCTGAACTGCTATCTTCCTTCCATTCAACGAATCATTTCCAGTGAGTTCTTTCATGCAAGCTTTCATTCCGTAAAAGACACCGAGCGCTGTGACTGGGGATGGATCACCTCCATTGTGAGTTGAGTGATCAATGCCGGTGACATACTTTGTCTCCATGTGTACCCACTCCATATCCTGGACGCTTGTGCCAACGTCTTCTGCGGTAATGTACCTGCCGCCAAGTCCATTGACGAAACGTCCATAGGCGCGAAAGAGTTCTTGAGTTTTATCTTTGTTCGGATCGCCAATGATTACTGCTTTACCACCACCTAAGTTTAATCCTGTCACTGCGGCTTTATACGTCATTCCGCGAGACAAACGAAGCACATCAATAAGCGCTTCTTGTTCAGAAGGGTATGTCCACATCCGAGTTCCTCCAAGCGCTGGACCAAGTGTTGTGTTGTGAATTGCGATTATCGCACGGAGCTTTGATTGTTTATCAGAGCAAAAAACAACTTGCTCGTGATTCTTGAATTCAATTTCCTTAAAGATATCCATGTACTTTAAGCTTAAGGTCAATAATCTTCGCTAAAAACTGTATAAATGTATGGAAAATCTGAGACGAAGGCAAGAGTTGCAAGAGTTGGTTGAGAATAATTCTGGGAATTAGTCAAAAGGTCATGAGTAGAACGTCTAACGTGCCACGCAACTCTTAAGGTGCGTGGCACGTGTTTCAACTTAGTTTTTCTTCTTTTGAGTCTTGTAGTTTCCGTACTGTAGTGACTTCTTCACTTTTCGGGCGTCTGCACTTTCATCCTTTACACTATCTGCATAGCCTTCAAGCTGCATAATTTGTTCTTGTATCATCGGTGCCATTTGGGCACTGTTACTTAATGCTGGAGAGCTTTGCAAGAAGAGCTTCGCTTCGTTGAGTTCTTTCTCAGCGTCTTCTCGATTACCCGATTCATAGAATTGAATAGCGCGTGCAACCTGCCGTGTTGAGAGGGCAACATCGACTTTCGCTTGTGTATCCCAGTCCTTGCCTTTATCAAGCTCGGCAACATCATCTGTGTAATGGATATCGACGGAAAAGCTCGGGTGCCTACCGAACCAACCCTTATCGCCATCATATCTGAGAACACCTGATGCGACGCGCTTTGTGCCTGAGCCTTCTGGAATCGAAAGCTCAACGGTGAACTCACGACTTTCATTCGAATAGAGATCTCCGACAGGAATGATCCACTTGTTTCCGTCTCGATTCCACTCGCAACCAATGACATCATTGAGTGTAACGCCTTTGCCAAGTGTCAGCTCAATGCGTGCGTTTTGCGCGACTATGGAGACAAGTCCATGCAGTTCTTTCTTGAAGATTAATGCAAGTTGACGCGGGCTTTCGATGAAATAGTAGTTGCCGCCGCCATGCTCGGCAAGTCCAAGCATCAGGTTTTCATTATAATCCAGCCCGACGCCCATGGTGCTGAGAGAGATCGATTTATTCCTGTACAGTTGCGCAATTCGGTTCAGCTCATGCGGATCTGTGATGCCTTGATTGGCAAGTCCATCAGAAAGCAAGATGACACGATTGACGAACTCTCGGTTCAGGTTTCTCTCGACCTGTCGGAATCCTTCCATCATGCCGCCGCCTAAGTTTGTGGAGCCACGGGGATAGACTTCCCGTATCATCCGTTTAATCCGCTGTTTATCTCTGACACGCTGCGTTGGCAGCAGAACATCAATCTGATCATCATAGATGACGATGGAGAGATAGTCATCGGACGAAAGCCTATCGATGAGAGAAAAAACAGCTTGCTTGGCGTAATCGATCTTGCGCTCATCCGCCATGGAGCCGCTGCGGTCGAGGACGACAGCGATGTTCATGGGTCTCCGCTCGCTGCGCTTTGTGGAGGCTGGTGTGATGATCTCCATCTGCAGGTAAACTGTCCCTCCGCTGTGCGGAATGCAGGTGGTATTGAGACGACCATTGAGTGTGATCTCCCCTGTGCGCTGATGTGTGAGAGCCTCCTGAGATTGCAGGATTATGCCAAGCACAACCACAGCTAAAAGCCAAAGCAGTGTTTTCGGATTTCGAAATTCGCGTTTCGAATTTCGATTTTGTTTGGTTTTCATGGGAAACTCCTTCCTAATAAAGTGAACGATTGTGTTTACCCCGTAAGAGAAAACCACAGCCGGCACTGAGCGTTAGGGCATGAAGTTTTCTAACGGGGCTTACTGTATGTACTCTTGGAAGGAGGGGAATGTTCCCTGATCACTTATGCAGCTTCATCCATATGACATCAATCAATCTTTTCAATCCTTCACCGCTTACTGCTGAAATAGGGACGATGTGGATACCCTTTTTGACACTAAGCTTTCTGATCTTGCCCCTCATTGCTTCATTTGCCAAGTCCATCTTTGTGATTGCAACGATCTGCGGCTTCTTCAGCATCGATTTGTTGAAGGATTCAAGCTCACTCAGTAGCGTTTTGTATTGAGCCTTTGGATCCTCCACTGTACACTCGATAAGGAAGACAATTATACGTGTCCGCTCGATGTGGCGAAGAAACTGGAAGCCGAGTCCCTTGCCAAGGTGTGCACCTTTAATGAGCCCCGGCATGTCGGCAACAACAAAGCTTTTGTATTCACCGTAGCGGACGATGCCTAAATTTGGAACAAGCGTGGTGAAAGGATAATCAGCAATTTTGGGTTTTGCTGCCGAGATGCGAGAGATAAGGGTTGATTTTCCAGCATTCGGGAAACCGACAAGTCCAACATCGGCAAGAAGTTTTAATTCGAGCTGGATGGCTCGTTCTTCACCGGCTTTCCCTTCTTCAGCGCGGCGAGGGGCTTGGTTGGTCGACGTAGCAAACTCAGCATTTCCTCGTCCGCCTTTTCCTCCTTTCGCCACAACGATCTCATCATTATGATCGATGAGATCGGCAAGCACTTCATCGGTCTCTGCATCTTTAACGAGTGTTCCTGTCGGCACTTTGAGGATGATGTCTTCACCATTCTTGCCGGTCTTATTAGCACCTTTACCATGCTCAGCACTATCAGCTTTGTAATGTCGTTTGTATCGAAAGTCCATGAGGGTGGTCAATTGCCTATCCGCACGGATGATAACACTGCCCCCGTCGCCGCCATTGCCCCCATCAGGACCGCCCTTTGGAACATACTTCTCTCTGCGGAAGCTGACAGCACCGTTGCCACCACGTCCTGCTCTGACGTAGATTGTCGCTTGATCGATGAACATTGGGACTTGGTTAGTAGTGAGTGGTGAGTAGTGAGTAGGTGGGACTTCTATATAGTAGTAATCATCTACTTTTTAGGATAGTATTGTTGCTGGATGAGTGCTGTGAAGCGAACTGCCTCCGTAGAATACGGATCAACGTCATTCCGGATAAAAATTTCATCGATGAATTTCGATGCATCTTTCCATGTTTGCAGTTTGCTCATCGATTGCAGGGTGGTGTTGAACGCCTGCTCATCCTGCTTAAATATTTTCTTCACAAAACGACGTTTGTCTGCTTCGTCAAAAAGCGAATCCACACTCAGGAGTGCGGGAAATGGAATGGGTGTAGTTGTATCTTTGGCATCGGCGGAACTATCTGATTTTTCTTCAAGTCTCTCAACCTCAAACGCCCCCGATGTTCGTCTGACGTCTTCGAGAAGTTCAGAGAGATCCAGCTGTGTGAGCTCTTTTTTTCCTTGTGCATTCTCGCTTTCAAGACGCGTGAGGATAGTAGTCAATCCCTTGTCTTCAAAAAATTTTATCAATGACCGTATTGGGAGCGCTTTGTTACTGGTAGTCTTAGGAAAATCAAGAAATTCAAACATCGGTGTCATCACTCTAGCAAGTTCATCGCCTGTTTTGCGGCGGATATACTCACCTTCTGCTTTCCGCACGAAGTTGGAAAAATCTTTCTTGTTGAACGTTGAAATGTTCTTGTCTTGAATATATCGAGCGATGATCTCCTTCAAGTATTCAAACGCTCCGAAGCATCGGAGAATTTTGAGCACTTCTGCAGATGAGATACTCTGCGCTTTTTCGAACAGCATGTTTGTCAGAGTCCACTGTGGTCGGATCAAATAATTAATCATCATATTGACGAAGTCGTCCAGCCGATGAAGAAACTCATCCTGAGTATAGGTATAATTGAGCACCAACACAGAGTTCATTTGATGTTGTAGGCTCTTCACTTCAGGATGGTCATAATTGAACCGGCTGTCCCTTCGATGTCGGTGAAGTTCTTCCATCAGCGTTGCTTCGACATCAGCGCGAAAGAGTGTTTTGATTGGATGGGGAATGTCTGCGGCGAGGATGTCTTTGACAGCCACATGCGCCGAATGCTGTCCCCCAACCAGAATACGATGTTTGATGGCGGAGGTAATAAGCTCTGTTTCTTGCTCTAACATATTATTTTGATCCTTTTTTGATCAGTGATTTCACTCGATCAATTTCTTTTCGCGCAGCAGCCTTAAATGTAGCATCGATGCCGGGACGATCGATAATCTGCTGATACATCCCGATGGCTTCATCGAACTTTGACATCTTCTCGTATGCCTGTCCAGCCATGTAGAACGATGTAGCGGTCCAATCAACCCTTCCTTGTTTCGAGACAACGTATGGAACTTTGAGGAATTCCAAAATCGCCTGCTGATAATCCCCCTTATAATAGTATGCCTCACCGATATTGTAACGGAGTTCTGCCTCAAGTAAACTTCCAACCTCACTGAGAAGGTTCTGGAAATGCAGAACCGCCTGATCGTAATATCCGAGTTTCATGTAGAGTACCCCGATTTTGATCTTCTTATCAATGATATCCTCTTCGTTTGGGTAGCGCTCAAGGTAATCGCGTGTCATCTTCAGTGCTGCGTCATAGAGCTTTGTGGATTCGTATGCCTCGATGAGGTTGTTCATTGCGTACGGGAGGATATCTCCAGCTTTCTGAGGCTCGGCGGTGATGCGCTGATAGTACGCAATTGCTTCTTCAAACCGCTCGACATTGAAGTACATGTTGCCAAGTGAAAGGTTGACGCGAGAGATAACATCTGAGTTTGGAAATTTCTTCAGGATGTTCTCGTACTTCTTTGCAGCCTCTTCTAACTTGTTTCCAACTTCCGACATTTTTGCAAGATAGTAATGTGACCATGGTCCAAATGGAGTACCCTCATAATCATCAGCGACTTTCTCAAAAACTTTCTTTGCAGTTGCATGATCCTGCTTACGGTAGTATACGTTTGCCTTTTCGTATTCAAATTCTGCCCGATACTTTTTAGTTTTACCGTATGTCTTTTCAAAGTCAACGATAAGTTTTTGTGCTTCTGTAAGTTTATCCATCCGCAACGTCGCCACAATCGCTCTCGACTGGTACTCTTGCCGCTCGCTCACATCAGTCGCTGACTGAGCAAGTGCTACGTACTGTTTCGCCGCCTCGGTGTATTGCTCAGATTGGAAAAGCAAATCAGCAATGTCCTTAGTTGCCGATCCTGCACGACCATGCAGCGCCGCCTGTTTAAAATAGGCAGAGGCAGACTTTGTATTTCCTTGTTTCTGGGCTAAAACGCCGAGTGCGTAAAACGCATTGCTTACATTTGAACCTGTGTCTATGTTCAGGTCTATGACCGTGTTAAGGAGGTATTCATTGTAATACTTCGTTGCCGTTTGCCGATCCCCCTTTTTCTCATATGCGTTCGCAAGGTAATAGACTATTTCAAAGTCTTTTGTCTCTTTGAAAGGCGAAGATTGTTCTTCCTGCCAGTGATTCTCATAGATTGCAATGGCTTCTTCATAATCACCATTTGCAAGATGAGCTTGTGGAAGCATTGTGGCAGCTCGTTTTGCCATTGAGGAATATGGAAACTCTGTTGTGATTCTCTTCCACAATGTTATGGCTTCACTGTATTTTTTCTCTTTCCATCGCAGATCAGCTAACCTCCAGAGTGCTTGGAGAGTAGATGGACTAGTAGGTGCATGTTCCGAACATCTTTGCCAGGAGAGAGCGCCGGAGTCTGGGTTGTTGAGGTCAAGGTAGGTGTTCCCTAGCTGGAGAAGAACATTCGGAATCATGTGTGATGTGGGAAATGTTGTCATGATTTCTTTTAGCGATGAAACAGTTTCCAGGAAACCTCCAAGTGTACGCTGAGCATTAGCCTGATCCCACAGGACAAGATCTCTATGGGAAGAAGCTTGATGCTTAGTCAGAAAATCTTTTGTGAGAGTGAGTATGTCCGCTGGATTCTTCTGTCGTGACGCCAGTTGATAGCGGTAAAATGCAGCATTATCACTCCACTTGCCGTTTGGATATTGCCGAAGAAACTCATCATAAGGTTGAAGTGCAAGGCTATGTGCATCCGAACCGATTTCCGATAAGAGATGATATGAACGTGCTCGGAGGTAGGCTGTCTCTTCACGTTTATCGGCATCGAGGCTGTTGTTGAGTGCTATCGTGAATTGCTTTGCAGCAGCAGTGTAATCCTTCAGATCGTTGAAATAAATTTCACCAAGCTGGAATGCAAGCTCCGATTTTGATTTCTGCGTAAGAACTTCACCCATCAGTCGCGCTAACTTCTCAATGCCGGCATCACGGTTTTTCAGTTTATACTGTTGGAGAAATGAGATGTCCTGATCTAAGGAGTCATAGAGATCATGTGTAGGATACCGCGCTTGAATTTCTTTGTATGTTTTGAGAGCGCCTTCAATATCTCCTAATTGCTCTAAACAGTTACCTGTTTCGATCATTGCATCAATGGCATAGCGTGATTGAGGAAATTTCTGGGCAAGTTGATCGAATACCACCATCGCTTTTCGACAGTCTTGCTGTGTTGTTTTATAAAGCTTACCAAGCTCAAGCATGATCATCGGATTATGTGTATCTTCCTGAAAATCTTCAATGGCTAACGAGTAGTACGATGCCGCTTCACGATATTGTGTCAATGCCAATGCAGCTTGTGCGGCAAAAAGCAATGCCCGCCTTTTCAACCCGGAAGATGTCATGCTAAGAAATTGCTTGAGATATCCGATGGCTTCACGAAAATTGCTTTTGAGCGATGCTACCCTCCCAATCTCGAGCAAAGCATTGGTGGCAAGTGAGCTTTTTGGAAATTTTGAGATGAGTCTTTCATATGACTTTGGGGCGTTTTGGTAATCTTTCATGGTAACATATAGACCACCAAGTCGAAAAAGCGCTGCAGCTTGGAGAGAATCATCGGCACCATCGTCTGACGCGACTTTCTTGACATGCTCGATCGCGGCAGCGTACTTTCCGGAGCGCTGTTCCAGCTTGCTCAATTCAAATGCGGCTAACTGTGCAGCCGATGTTGTGGGGTATGTTGTTATGAGCGATTTGAAGGTGGCTTCTGCATCGGTGAATAAGCTTGTCGCCATTTGGAGTTTTCCTATTGAAAAGAGGGCACTGGATCTAACTGAAAGTGGAGCATCACTCTCAGCAACACGCCGCGCCTCTCTCTCCGCTAACTCAGTTTGACCCTCTTCGGCATACATCTCACCAATTGCTAAGCGTGCAGGGAGGACGCTTTTACTGGTGGGGTAATCCTGAATAATCGAGCGAAGCATTTTCTTTGCATTCTCACGCTCTCCGATGTGTCGGTAAAGCTCTGCAGCCTTGAACAGCGCCTCTGGCACTAAGGGACTTTTTGGATGAAACACTTTCACCCGCTCGTAAGCTGATGCTGCTTCACGATCATTATCGAGCGCATGAAACGCTTCACCTACATTTATCCATGCTTCTGGTGCTTTGAGATGATCTACGTAGGCAAGAGCGAAGTTCTGAAAGGTAATACGAGCTTCGTCGTAGCGCTTGAGCTTCATCTGTGTACTGCCAAGATAAAAGCGCGCCTCAATACCCTGAGAGGTATTCGGATAAGCATTGATGAAGTTCTTAAACTGCTCGACAGCTAAATCGTACATGCCGTCGTTGTACAGTCCAACGGCAAGCTTGAACTCCTGGTTCTCTTTGCTATCCTGCGAATAAACCAGCAGAGAGCCGAGAGCAATGAGCAGAGAAAATATGAAAATGTTTAGAGGATTGGTTTTGCCCACAGCTTCAGTTATTGTTAATAGGCGATTGAGTATACAAGTTTTTCAAATCTAAAATCGCAAATCATAAATACAAAATCAAAAGAAGATAGCGCTTATTTGGGAGTTGTGCAAATGACTTTGGTTTATTCATTTATGATGCTGGGGGAAGACTCAATATTACTCAGGCTCCGTTTTCCCTTATATGACCAGAGCATTCACCAAGAAAACGGAAATGGCAAATATATGGATGTAGGCGGAGCAATTTATATCCACATCCTTAGACAATAGCGCAGACGGGGGTCGGGCATTCTGCGTGCTTATCTGGATTTAGCGAGGGAGTAATTTCAGCTTAAATGTTAAAATGAAACTTATCACGAAGAAGCCAAAGAACACTTGCATTGAACATCGTAGATATTCCCCAAGTTGTTAAAACGACAACAGAGGATTTAAATGTTCGAAATTTGTACAACGCTCTAACACCGCAGATCACAATTGCAAGATACCAGAATGTGAAGAGGTTGATTGAATTTAATATCTTCAACAATACAAAATTATGATGGGTGTGGACGAACGCATCTAAACCTAACGGAATAGGAAAGGGTGTTGAAAAATGATCTCCATCGAAAAGTGAAATTCTAAGAGCAGCTGCCAGTTGTGCAAAAATCATTACGGTTTCAGCATATACCTCAACTGAAAATAGTTGAGTGAATCTTACTGGTATTTGCATCCTAGATACTTTACAAATATAATAGAGCGTAAAAGTAAAACTTATCCACCCGATTAAGAGACGGAACGGGAGAAATGCACAGCGCAAACCAAGTTCATGATGGAGCATTTGTTCAACTGACAATTTATCCAGATTTGTAGCAGAGCTCGGCAAATGTGCCAAAGTTAATTGGGTTAGATAGGAGTGGATCAATAGTGTTATACCTATACTTAGTAAAGCCAGCAAGGGAAATTGTACTAACCATTTTGGTCTCGATGAGAGTATTACGGTTCCACGCCGTGGGTGCAATAGCATTAGTGTTAAAACTTTCATGTCATAACCACGGAAGATGTTTCTTCCGTATTTTATCCGAAACAAGGTCGACAAAAAGTTCCTCAAGTGAGTCAAAGGTTTGATCGTCTAAAGAACTTCTTGTTTTATTCCGAATGTCAGATGTTTTGCACTGTAGAAGTATTTTTCCCTAGTGGATAATAGCAACTTCAGTGCAAAATTTTTCAATAGTGTCAAGCACGTGAGACGTAATGAAGATCGTTGTCCCTTTTGATGCCATTAATGCAAGAGTCTCTTTGATAGAACTTGCCGCTAGTGCATCTATACCTTCCAGCGGTTCATCGAGTATGAGAAGTCGTGGTTTATGAATGATCGCAGCAGCAAGTGAAACTTTTTTTTCATTCCGGTTGAAAACGTTCGAATCGGATTTTTTTCGGTGTCTATCAAGTTAAAGAAATCGAGGAGTTCATTTGTTCTGTATTCTGACTCATCAGATGAAAGTCCATACATCTTCCCAACGAATTGTAAATATTCTTTTGCTGACATCCAGTCAAAGTACAATGGCTCATCGAGAACGAAACCAACACTTCCCTTATAAGAATTTTCAAGATACTCCATTTCCTTTCCGAAAATTCTAATCTTACCAAAATCTTTTCTGGATAATCCCGCAATTATGCGAATGGTTGAAGTTTTGCCTGCTCCATTCAAACAGATAAAACCAAAGATTGATCCTGAAGGCACATGAAATGTGAGACCACCGAGGGCGACGACCCCATTGTCATAGCGTTTTATCACATTGTCGAGTTCGAGGACTTTTAGGACTTGCTGCATATTGATCGTATTTCCTTTTCAATTTGTTTTGCAGTTTTCGGGATCGATATATGGTACCAGAACGCTGCCGTACCCGATCCATAAATGAAACAGAGAATAGGTAATTCAATGACGTTTGTGAATACGTAATATGGAATCGACACAATACCTAGATTTATTAACATCCATATCGCCTCCACAAAATCATCATCCTGTAACCCTGTGATTCTTCGTGGATTTTGAATTGATTGTATGTTGCCTTGATGAATTAGAAGAAAGATGGTAGTTATTAAATACATTATGCTATCTTGAAAATAATTTATTTTAAAAGTTTCTGGAGAAAAATATAAAAGTG
>JACQVI010000141.1 GCA_016209795.1 Ignavibacteriota bacterium | reverse complement strand
TCTTCACACTCACTGAACACAAAATCCGTAAACAAACACTGTCAAAAAACAACGCAAAGAAAAAAACTATTTCCTATATTCACTCTCAGTCCGAGAGTACCAATTTGGAGTAGATTCTTACATGAGTCAACAGGTAGGGAATTTATGGTAAGGCACTAATGGTTTTCCCTTAAAGTCAAAACACCAAAAACTTAGCTAAAACAAGGATGGAAAATAAAGGAAAGAATCTGCTATTCCCGCCTTTTTGAAAAGCAAGAAAAGGTAACTATCTACAGTCCAGTAGCGATTTCGTAGAGAAGCCGAAACATGACGAATAAGAAGGTTCCTCCAAAGAATGCCCAAATGATGAGAAGTGTCAAGCGTTCCTTCGTGCGCTGCCAGTCAAGAGTTACTTTCGGGTAAGTTCTCACTGTCATGTCCTGTGTGACGTCAATACGACAAGAGAGACGGACATTCTTTGGAACCAGTCGAGCATAAAACGGAGCAAGGCCTACGAGTGCCGCTTCTTCAAGTGGCGTCATCGGCGAAGCACCCTTGCCATCAACGATCTCTACGCGACAGGTACCACAGAGACCATTGCCACGGCAATTCAGGAAGTTGTCTTTCCCGAGATACGGTGAGATACCATGTTTGCGGAGTACCTTCCGAAGATTTTCTCCCTCCGTAACTTCAATTGTTTTCCCTTCGTTGACTAATGTAATGACAGGCATTCACGAATCTCGTCGTAAAACATGACGGAGTATATTGTTACACTGTAAACTCATAGTTCATTCAAAGTGATGACAAAGATAAAAAATTTCTTGAGAGAATTCAAATAATCAAGTTCAGTCAATCAGGTGCCGTGCCACGGGTGTATGCCAAGTTCATCAATGATTGCATGAATCAGAGGTGACTCAGCGGATGGCTCCGTGGCAATGCTGAATGCCATAGCTACACGATGTTTGACGTTGTTGAGAACATTCTCATTATCGCTATAAAGCACCGCAAGCGTCTCTCCGATTTGCACAGTATCACCAACTTTCTTTTTCAGAAGAATCCCTGCCTTCGGATCGATGGCATCATTAACTTTCATTCGTCCAGCGCCGAGCAAGGCGCTGGCAAAACCGATTTCAAGTGCATCAATATTATCAATATCTCCTGATGAGGTGCTGGTGATTTCAACGCAATGCTTGCTTTGAGGATAGCTTGCCGGCTTTTCGATATACGAAAGCTGACCACCTTGCCGCTTAACCATCTCCTTGAATTTCTGGAGCGCCTTTCCATTGTGAACCGCTTCCCGACAACGATTCGTTCCTTCATCGATCGTTTTGGCTTTCCCGCCGAGCATCAGCATTGCACCACCGAGAACGTAAGTGACTTCCATGAGATCAGGAACATCCTTACCCTGCATGCATTCAATGCACTCAACAACTTCCAACCAATTACCAACCGTACAGCCCAATGGTTGATTCATATCGGTGATAAAGCCGATTGTCTTCTTTCCAAACCTTTCGCCAAGAGCGATTAGCGTCTTCGCAAGCTCAATTGCATCAGCTTCCGAGTGCATGAACGCACCCCGTCCTGTTTTAACGTCGAGCACTAAAGCGTCCATCCCCTCAGCAAGTTTTTTACTCATGATACTCCCAGCAATAAGAGGAATACACTCCACTGTCGCTGTAACGTCACGCAGCGCGTACATTTTCTTATCGGCAGGCACAAGGTCATCAGTCTGTCCGATCATCACAACACCGACATCCCGAAGGACGGATTTGTACTCTTCAATGGAAAGGTTGGTTCTGAATCCAGGAATAGATTCAAGTTTGTCGAGCGTTCCTCCTGTGTGTCCAAGTCCACGCCCAGAAATCATCGGTACAGGCACACCACACGCTGCAACCATCGGGGCTAAGATGAGCGAAACCTTGTCCCCAACACCACCCGTTGAGTGTTTATCAACTTTGATTCCGGGTATCAAAGATAAATCTATCACTTTCCCTGAATGTACCATGATATCAACAAGATGAGCAGTCTCTTCAAAGTCCATCTTTTGAAAATACACCGCCATCAGGAAGGCTGCCATCTGGTAATCAGGAATGCGTCCATCTACATACCCTGTGATGAGGGAATTCAATTCCTCATAAGAAAGCGTACCTCGATTGCGTTTCTTGCGGATGAGTTCGAGTGGATTCACTGAGCGTTTTGTGCGAGAGATTTAGATTTCAACCTTCACGACAAATTTCTTCTTACACCGATTGCATTGTAGCTCAAACGTCGCCCAGTTGTTGCGCTCGTAATATGAAATTTCAGCAAGCTCACCTTCGCATTTGTTCACGATGCAACGTTTGAGATCCAATCGATACATCCGATTAGGTTGAGCTAATGGTAGTTCATTCTCTTCCACTCGTTCGTCCTTCTTGTAACAGTCGCTCACCCAGTAGAATGCCACAGATGGTCTTGCCATCTCGAATCTCGCCTCGCTCGATCATGGCTATGGCTTCGGAAAGCGGAACAATCTTCATCGTCATCGTTGCTTCTCCTTCTTCAAGTTTTCTTCCGTCTGGAGCGTTGGTGAGATTTCTTGCCATGTAGATGTGAAGAACTTCACTGCAGAAACCGGGTGTGGTGTAGATTGACGTAATCTTATTCCACTCCGTTCCATAGTACCCAGTTTCCTCTTCTAATTCGCGCTTAGCACACTTGAAAGGATCTTCGCCCGGTCCCAATCGGCCTGCTGGCAATTCCCAGATAAAATCATCAAAAGGATAACGATGTTGACGGATCAAGATGATACGCTCATCAGGAAACACTCCCAATACCACAGCACCACCCGGGTGTTCAGCAACTTCTCGAATCGATTTGTTGCCCGATGGATATTCAACATCATCGACAATGACGTTGAACACTTTGCCCTGATACATTGTATTTCTTCTTAGAAGCTTGAGCTGCATTTGAGTTCACCAATCTAAGTTTACTTGTTGCTGTAAGTATATTTCAGTGCTATTTTTTTGATTTTTCAATTTGCGTTGGCAATGCGACTGCCTGGTTGTTCAATTGGAATTCCCTGTTTACACATTGGACATTCTTCATTGGTGTATGTTACCACGTCCATCGTAATGGTAGCAAAAAGATTGGGTAACACCATCTTGCCGCTGCTTCGGTCCACGATAGCTCCAACCCCGATAATGTTTGCACGATTTTTTCTTACTATGTCGATGACTTCCTGAACAGAGCCACCAGTTGTAATGACATCTTCACACACGAGCACTTTTTCCCCTACTGAGACTTCAAATCCTCGTCGAAGCTCGAGCTTGCCATTTTTTCGCTCTGCAAATATTGTGCGAGCGTCCAACTGTCGACCGACTTCCTGGCCAACGACAATTCCGCCCAGTGCAGGGGAGATAACAACATCAATTGAGTTTGCAGAAAACTTTCGAGCAATCTCTTTGCAGAGCCTTTCAGCATTCTTCGGGTACTGGAGGACCTTCGCACACTGGAAATACTGTGGACTGTGTAACCCCGAAGTTAACTGGAAGTGTCCTTCCAACAAAGCATTGGTTTCTTTGAAGAGGTCAAGGATTTCTTTTCGGGTCATGGGCACTTACGGCAATTCATCAAGCGCCTCCTGTATCTCATCTTGTGCATGAGTATTTCCAGATGCAACAGCGACTTGAATACCCTTTTCGAATATCTTGCGCGCCCCCTCTGTGCGGTGAAGCGTCGTCAATATCAAACCAAGTTGATGATAGGCAGGAAGATAATTCGGATCAAGGCTTAATAATGCCTCAAGTTTTGTAATCGCTTCCTGATAATTATTTAACGATGCAAACTCGAGTGCAAGTGCGTAATGTGTGAACACATCAGCCGGATCATCTTGAAGAAACTTCTGTAACGCTTCGAGCCGCGTTGTGCTCATAAACTGTTAATTTCCCTTGCAAGCTTGAAATCGTTTTCCGTAAGTCCACCAGCGCTGTGTGTCGAGAGCGTCAGCGTGACTTTATTCCAGCGAATGTCAATGTCAGGATGATGATTTGCTTTTTCGGCGAGAAGTGCAACAGAATTCACAAACCCCATTGCGTGGACAAAATCTTTTAACTGATATGTTCTCTTAATCTCCCTACCGATTCGTTCCCAACCACTAAGCGTCTGAAGTTCTTTGGCGATTTGCGCATCAGTTAGTAAAGGCATAGACCCTCCATTCATTTATTCACAATTGATACACCTGTTTTGTATTCGCAGTCAATTTCTTCCACTCACTTCGCAGAATGATATGCTTTGAGTCGATTGCATGATCAATAGCAAGAATACCCTCAACGTGATCGTTCTCGTGCTGCAGCAACTCCGATAATCCTCCGACCGCTTCCAGAATTTGCTTCTTTCCAGCTTCATCATGGTAGTTGACGGTAATCTTCAGATGTCGTTTGAGCTTGGCCAAAATATTCTGGAACGAGAAGCAGTCATCCCAGAGCATCATCATCTGTCGCGAGCGTTTGATAATTTCAGGATTAATGAGTACCACTGGCTTATCGATGTTAATGAAGATCACTCGCTGCGTAATGCCAATTTGGGGGGCTGCAATTCCTCTTCCAAATCCATGTGTTGCTCGAAAATCATCAAGTGTATCTCTCAGGTCATCAATCGTTTGGCGTAACATTGGCTCATTGAAATTTCTCACCTTCTCGCATTTCGTCCTGAGTATCGGATTACCGAGAAGTAGGATTTCTCTGACCGCCATACGCTAATTCATGCATGGCTAAACGTACGCCCGATACACACCGTCAAGCAACCTCAGCATAGCTTGCGACGACTTCCTCGCGGCTTCGAGGCATGCCTGCCGTTCGTGATCATTCGTTGCATATTGTTGAAGAATCTTGCGCTCGCCACTTGAATGGTACACATCGGCTTCCTGGTGGACGGTGAAGAACAATAATGCATCGTTAGCACGTATGCCATAAAACTTTTTTAAACCAGAAATCTTGACACCGGCAACCTGAGGAATTTGGGATTCATACGCATACAGTGCAGCAACGCCTTCAAGATACTCACCATCACGCGTCAGTGAACGAAACGTGTCGATTGCTTCTTTCGTTTCGGGCAAAAGCGGTGTGTAAGTCACTTCCTGAGATGTCACGCCAAGTGATTCTACAAATTTCATCCACAGCTCAGGATGATTTCCTTCACCGCGCTCCTCTTCGATCAAATTTTCAAGCAGCTCTTGCCGAACCGAGAGATGTGGCGTGTTTGCATGTGTCGCACTCAGGAATGTCGGAAACGCCTGCACGAAATGATAGTATTGCTTCGCATATTCCCGCAACGCTTCTCGACTGAGCTTCCCCATGCTCCATGTCTGGTAGAATGGATGATTGAGCATGCTGTTTCGCTTGATGATGTCATCGAGTTTACTGATAAATGTTTGAGTCATAGATTACTCCAATGCCTTATAATGATTTGAGATTTGTGTTTTGAGTTTAGCAAAATCTGAAATCCAAAATCTAAATTCTAAAATGAAGAATTAAAGAAATCCTTCCGCCCTTCTGACTTTTCCAAGCATTTGCCCTAAGAATCTTTCTCCAATCTCTGAAAACCGATGTGGAATATCACTCACGTAAAACTGTACATTCGCTTTATGAGTATTTGTATTACAAAGATTCTCTTCATAAAGAATCCGTTCAACTTCGAGCGCAGTTGCTTCCCCTGAATCAATCACCGTTACGCTGCTATCAAATATAGATGTGATAACATCTTTCAGTATCGGATAGTGTGTGCAGCCAAGAACTAAGGTATCGATCTTTTGTACCTTCAAGGGGAAAAGATATTCCTTTGCGATTAACTCCGTTGCCAGGTGATCAGTCCAGCCTTCTTCCGCCAGAGGGACAAACAGAGGACACGCCTGAGCAACCACAGTGACTGACCCATCCAATAGTCGTATAGCATTCGTGTATGCATTGCTGTGTATCGTTCCAATCGTGCCGATCACCCCGATACGCTTTTTCTTTGTTGCATTCACTGCCGCCTTAGCCCCTGGCACGATCACGCCTACAACGGACACTTTTGCACGTTTTTGCACAACATCGAGTGCTACCGATGAGACGGTGTTGCAAGCAACCACGATCATTTTCACATTGTGGCTTAGGAGAAAGTCGGTGTCTTGAGCAGCATACTCCCGTACAACCTGTGGCGATTTTGGTCCGTAGGGGACACGTGCCGTATCTCCAAAATAGACGATGTTCTCATGCGGCAAACGATGCATCAGTGCTCGCACAACTGTGAGTCCTCCAATACCCGAATCGAACACACCGATAGGTTGTGCCTGCAATGACTTTGAGCTCATGAATGCTACCGAAAGAATATAGGAAATGCAAGTGGGATTAGCAAAACTTTTTCACCGAAGAGGCAGGAAGTAGTAGTGTGGTCTCCCGAAGGGACAGTTTCATCGGAGCGATGGGGTTTTTAGATTGTTAGTATGGTTACTTCTTGAGCTGCTGTAGTATGTCTTTTCGTTTATACAAGCTACCATTCTTAATTACAGCATCGATTTTCTTGACATGTTCAATGTCCTCCAATGGATTCTTGTCCAACAAGATCAGATTTGCCTTTTTGCCAACTTCTACTGTGCCAGAGTTGCCGAGATCATCGAAAAAATCTGCAGCATTATACGTTGCTGCACGCAATGCTTGGTATGGTGTTAAGCCTGCTTGGACAACCAGCCTTAACTCCTCCGTCATGCTGAACCCCGGCACACAAAACGATCCGTCTGATGGACTTACCAGCAACGGGACACCGGCCTCCTGCATCTGTTTCAGTATCCTTAAAAATAGTTGCATGTCTATTCTAAAGTTTTCTTTGTCCGACAAGAATTTTTCTATATTCCGACCGAGCTGTGAATCATGCTGTTTTTGGAATTTGTTGACCCATAATTTAGCAACAGCTGCGTTCACATGGCTCAGTCCGTAGGTTTCTCGTAGTCCATCCATTGTGAATTGGTTAAATGCCACGAGCGACCAGTAAAGCGTGGGGCAACTGAACAATTTCTTCTCAGCCATCTCATTCAGCAAAGTCCACAGCTTCAGGCTATCCTGTTTGTAAAGATCGATGTACACTTTGTAGTGTTCAATTGATTCCATGTTTGCTTTGACGGCAAGCTCAAGACCACCTTCCGGACAGTGTCCTGTAAACTTTAGCCCGATGCTGTGGATATAGTCAGCGACTGGCTGCAAGAGATCTGAGTTTTCCACCGACACCAATTTGACAAAACCAAAACCCTGATGCTTGTATTTGTTGATTTGCACTTTGACTTGCTCAAATGAAGCCAACGAATCCAATCTCAAGGCTGGACAAGCGATGTAAAGCGTGGGACCAAGAAGCAAACCTTGATTGACACTATCACGCAACGATAAATGGCTTTCATCGCCGCGCATCACTCGAATTGTCGTTACGCCACCAGCTAATTGCAGCAGCAAGTAATCGTGGAGATTATGTGGCTGTCCATCTTTCCCCGGCAGGTGGGCATGCATATCTGCCATTCCGGGCATGAGGTATTTTCCGTTTCCATCAATGATCGTTGTGCCTGCTGGCACGGCAATGTTGTGCGACTTGCTAATTTGTGTTATCCATCCATCGAAGATTGTGATGGTTTGATTGGTAATGACTGTCTCCTGAGTCATCGGGATGAGGTTAACAATCCCGTATGACCAGTCCATTGGATTGATGGCCTTGAGCTAAGGCAGTAGAAGAAATGAAAGAGAAAACGATGATGCAGAAGAAAGTTTTAATCATCCATCCTCGTAAAGATAAGCGCTCCTCATGTGAATTTCTAAATCCATCATGTTGTTTCGGTCTTGATTTTGCTTTGAATCAGAAATCCCGAGCCGATAGTTATCGAGGGAATAATCACATAGGTTAAGCCAATGTCCTTGAAGTAGTCGACAAAACCCATCTTCATTGGTCCAGAGCTGAACAGCAAGAGGTCGATGATCACACTAATCAGAAACCAAGTCACACCGAGGAGGGTGCCCTCTCTGACGAAAGCAGTGCCCACCTTCTTGAAATAGAGATGCGAGAACAACACGACACTCAGAGTCACCACGACAGGCATGATAGACTCAAACAGCGGTCGATCATTCTCACGAATAGGGAAGATGAGGACTGCAACAATGAAGGGGATCAGCCAAACAAGAAACCCGTACAAGAAAACAAATTTGAATGATCTCATGGATTTACTCTCCTTTCCTGGTAGTTGAGTTTTCAAGATTCTTCAAGAATTTCTCACCTTTCTTACTGGTTGCTGGACGAGTATTTGCAGTTTGACGCTTGATGAACGCGAGGACTTCATTGTTCTTTAGTGCATTACCGCAGGCAATATGTATTGGGGCAGTAATTCGATCTCCCACCTGAGGTATTTGCGGAATTCACCATAATCTCCACCAGTGAAACTCACTACCATGTCTATTTCTGGGATGACAATGATGAGCTGTCCACCATTTCCTCCAGCCCAGTAGTAGTGGAACACACGTCCACTTCTTTCACAATCCCTAAAATGCCATGCGTAGCCATACCCATGATCTGTATCAATATCCATTCGTGGTTTCATGTTGCCGTGTCGAACGGTCGACTGCTTCACCCAATCCTTACTCACAATGACATGCCCGTTCCAAACTCCTCCAGCAAGGTATAATTGGCCGAGTTTGAGTTGATCGCGCGGGCGCATGTAGAGACCTCCGCCAGTGTAGGCTTCACCTGTAGGCATCAGATTCATGTGGTAAGTGCTGATCTGAAGAGGCCGGGCAAAGTATTCATCAAAGAGTTCGGGGAGCCACTTACCCGTAGCGTTCCTGACTGCACCTCCCACGAGGTTGATATTTGCCGAGCCGTATATCGGATGATCACCTCCGGGATCGCGCACCATTGGAAGGTCGAGCGTGTACTTGTACCAGTCCGGCTGTTCTGTTTGCTCTTGCATATGTCCTTCATTACCAGGAGAGAACGGATCTACGTCATCGATTGCCAGTCCACTTGCCATGTTCATCAGGTCTTCGAGAGTTATCTTGCTGTTGCGTACATCCCAGTTGGCAAACGGCTTGTATTCCGGGAATAAGGAATACACCGGAGTGTCCGGTCCTATTTTGACGCCGCGATCACGGGCAATGCCGACCAGAACAGGCACGATTGATTTGCTCGCAGAGCGCATGTCGTGTGTGCGGTCTTTGTCAAATCCGTAGAAATATTCTTCCAGTACCAATTTCCCGTGACGTGCGATGAGCAAACTGTGGATGTTCACTGGGTTTTCCAGAGAGGGAACCGCCGTAAGAATCTTTTCAACGAATTCCTCTATCGCGCGTACGCCCATGCCCACATCTGTGAGTGAGGCAGTGGCCCACCCATCGTTTTCGGCAAGCGGTGTTCTGTACACGTACTGCCCGCTTTCAGGAACAACTCTCGGGAAAAATCCGACCGCATCATTGCCCTTGCGACGTGTGAATACGAGGGGCGGATGGGAGAACATAACTGAATCGCCCTTCAATTCGACCTTGTAAGTGCGGCCCGCAAAGAAATTCGCTTCCGGATTGCGTATGAAGGCGCTTAGTGTCCCATCGTTGGCAGATTGAATCGAGATATAGAACGATATGAGATAGTCCAGTGGAGTAACCCTTCCTCTCCACACGTTCGTGCTCACTTCCGAAAGTTCAACAGGGCTTGCGTACCGCTGGCTGTAGGCGTCGGTGCTGCTGCTGGGTTGAATCCAATGGCCCAGAATTCTCGCGGGATTCGCGCTCATCTTGCCGCGAAACTCACCTGCCCCAAGCATCGTGAACAAAATTCTATCTTTCATGTGTTGAACAGAGGTACTGAACCCTCCGATGCTCGCTCGCCATATTGAATCGCGCGCGTCAATGGTGAGTTCACCCCGAACCATCGGTGCAATGATTTGCTCGGTACCCCAAAGTCCAACCAGCGTATCCGCTCTACCGAGCACGGACCGTACATTCTGAGCAAAGGCGATCAACGAGAAACATACGTTGGTGACGACAGCCGCGGCAACGAAACACTTCTTCAGTATAATGAACTCCTTCTTACTTAACATTCTCTATCGAGCAACTATGAATAACTACTGGACGTCCGCATTGTACATTTTCACCCAACGGTGGTAGTAAACAATGAACGTCGTCTATCTCCTCGCCTTTTTCAAATCATGTAAGCGCAGTACCCGACCTTACTGTGACGGCAGTTGTGGTAGAGGTAAATCCGAGTTGAACATATCGGCTGCAACCTTCCAGCTTCCATCGGCTTGTTTCTTCCACACCGTTGCGTACTTGCCTCGATCCGTCATGGGTATTCCTTTGGGATCGTTCATAGTCATCTCGTACGTTCCTAATGAATAACCGAGATCGCCGGAGCGTGACACTTCCACCTTCGTTGGTTGCCATTTGACTGAAAAACCGGGCATCGCGAAAAACCCCCGAAGCATTGTGCCAATGGCTTCCTTTCCGCTTGCCATCGGCTCGTTCGGTGCTAACACAACTGCATCTTCGAGGAAGTATGCAATCATCTGATCCACTTGATTTGTTTCAGCAACCTTGGACCAGCCGATGTCGGCATCGCGAATCGCAGCCTCATCCTTCGCACGAGTATCTGGTTGCTGCGGTGTACAGCCGAGCACAAGCATCGCTAAGCAGCAGCCAATCAAAACGGTGAAACAGAAATGTTTTGTCATATTAATCTCCTTACATGTTAGTTGATGATGAGTTATTGTGGATTGTGGGGTTAATTTTGTTCTGTCGAGTTTCCTCAGAGTTCTTGAATATAATTCTAAATCAATGACCAATGAATCCCTGATAAATAAGATAGAGACTGATAAAGAAAGTTACTACCTCAGCCAGTAAAAAACGTCGGTCGTTTCTCTTTTTCTCAATAAACTTTTTGACGGCTTCCGGAAAGAAAATCCGCATAAGCCCCTTAGCCAACAGTAGCCACCCCAAGATCGTGATGACAACTCGCCAATCACGTGTCCAAACCTGATGGCTCACTGTTACTAAGATACCGAGGAGTAAAAATAAGAATCCTGAAAGATATATCACTGCCGGACTTTGCACGGCATTTTCTTCCATCACCAGATGTGTTTCATAACGGATAATTATTGCTAAAGTACTTATTGCGCCGAACAGCCCTATCACTTTAGCTAGAAAGATTGAGGTCTCCATCGGTAACTACGCACAACTTGAGTGAACTGAATCTACTCAAAAAACATATCTCTGTCAAATCCGATCGTTGCACTCTCTGTGGCGTAACAATCAGTGTTTTAACTGTAGAGCATGCAGAGTAATCATCTCTTCACTTCCCGGCTGCTGCAACCAACTCAGCCTCACGTGTGACTTCTTCTTTTGGCTCAAATTCTTCTAGTTCTTCTTTCCTTAATTTACTTGCACTTGTGAAGCGAGCGAGAAGCGTGTACACCACAGGCACTAGCACGAGCGTCAGGAAGGTAGAGAAGAACACTCCACCGACTACTGCAAGTCCTAATGGCCGACGCGATTCTGCACCTGCGCCAACACCAATCGCAATTGGCAGTATGCCGAAAATAGTCGAGAATGACGTCATGAGAATTGGTCGTAGGCGGATTGTAGCAGCCTGGATAACAGCGTCCAACACCGATTCGCCGCGTGCACGCAATTGGTTTGAGAACTCTACAATTAGAATTGAATTCTTGGTCACCAGACCAATAAGCATGATCAACCCAATCTGCGAATAGATGTTCAAGCTTTGTCCGAAGATGAACAGAGTCAGCAGCGCCCCGAATACGGCAAGCGGCACCGAGAGCTGAATGGTCAGAGGGTGTATGAAGCTCTCGAACTGTGCAGCAAGCACGAGGTAAATGAAGATTATCGCAAGGAGAAACATAAAGTAAAGACTGGAGCTTGACGACTTGAACTCAAGTGACTGGCCCGCATACTCCCGCTTGAAACCTGCCGGAAGTTTCTCGGCAGCGATGCGGTCGAGATCGTCGAGCGCTTGTCCCAAGCTTATGCCGGGAGCGAGCTGCGCATTGAACGTTGCAGAGCGTACGCGGTTGTAATGGTTCAGCTCTTTCGGTGCAAGCGTTTCCTCCACCTTTACAACATTAGCAAGCTGCACAAGTCCACCAGTACCTCGAATATAAATTTCCCTGATGGCATCGGGCGTCGAGCGTGCGGCAGGCTTCATCTGCAAGATGACATCGTACTGCTTTGTGCCCCGCTTGAAGTTGGTGACCGCACGACCGCCAAGGAACGTTTCAAGCGTTAAGCCAATGTCTGAAACAGATGCACCAAGTCCTGCAGCACGTTCTCTGTCGATGGTAAGGTCAAGCTGCGGCTTGTTCAGTCGCAGGTCGGTGTCGAGATTAATCAAATATCCTAACCTTTGCGCTTCCCCCATCATGATGCCAACGCCTTGGTTCAGCTCCTCATAACTTTCTGCTTGAAGAACATACTCCACAGGACTTGAGCTAAATCTTCCACCGATACTTGGGGGATTGATAACGAATGCCAACACACCGGGTATCGACAGAAGCTGCGGGAAGAGTTCCTGGATAATTTGCTGCTGCGATTTGTCGCGCTCACTGCGCGGCTTTAGAGCAAGGAACAGGAATCCGTTGGTCACACGTCCGGGACCGCCGAATCCCAATCCAACAGCGGTGAACAGCGCACGCCGTTCCGGAAGCGCCATCAGTCTTCTTTCCACTTCACGCATGTATCGGTCTGTATACTCCAATGTCGCTCCTTCCGGTGCAATCACAATACCGAAGCCGATGCCGCGATCTTCGATAGGCACAAGCTCACTCGGCAGAAATTTAAACAGAACCACACACACTACAACGCTTGCTACTGCCGCAACAATCATCAGAGTTCTTCGCCGTAGAGCAAATCGTAGAATGTGATCATACACTTTGTTGAGCCATTCGAAGAATGCATCAAACGAGCGGGAGGCCAAGCCCTTTCCCACACCGTGGAGGGGCTTGAGAATCTTGGAACAAAGCATCGGCGTTAATGTCAGAGCAACGAAGCCGGAGATCAGTACAGCCACAGCAAGTGCGACTCCAAACTCATTGAACAATCGTCCGACGTTTCCGGTCAAAAAAGCCAGTGGTACAAATACAGCAACAAGAGTGATCGTCGTTGCAACAACTGCGAAGCCGATCTCCTTGCTTCCATCGAGCGCTGCTCTCCATCGGTTCTTTCCCATTTCCATGTGGCGGTAGATGTTCTCTAATACGACGATGGCATCATCGACGACCAGACCTATGGCGAGCACCAAAGCTAAGAGCGTTAAGATATTCAGTGTGAATCCAGCGAAGTACACGACAGCAAGCGCCCCGATGATGGAGATCGGAATTGCCAACGAAGGAATCGCTGTTGCACGCAGACTTTTCAGGAACGCAAACACCACTAACACCACCAGGCACATGGCAATGATCAGCGTCTGTTGAACTTCATCGATTGACTCATTGATGAACGTTGACGAGTCGTACGCAACGTCTAAATTCATGCCAGCAGGTAAGAGTTTGACCAATTCTTTCAAAGCGTTACGCACTTCTTCTGCGACATCGACAGTGCTTGCCTTGGACTGCTTGACGATACCCAAGCCGACTGCCGTTTGTCCGTTGTACCGTGCAGCAGACCGCTCATCCGCTGCACCGACATTCACTTCCGCAACATCACGGAGGTGCACGATGCGGTCCGCTCTACGAGAAACAATGATGGCACCGAATTCCTCAGGTGTGACAAGCTCCCCGCGCGTACGAACCGAAAACTCCCGTTCTACGCCTTCAACTCGTCCTGCCGGTATTTCCGCATTCTCTCGACGGATGGCTACCTCGATATCCTGCGTCGTCAGTCCGTGGGCTGCCATGCGCAGCGGATCGAGCCAGACACGCATAGCGTAACGGCGCTCTCCGCCAATAATGACCGAGCCAACTCCGGGAAGGCGTTGGATGCGTTCCTTCAAAATGCGGTCGGCAACGTCGGTCAATTCCAAACCGCTGTGCCTATCACTGTACAGTGCGAGCCACACGATTGCCTGGGCGTTCGCATCGACTTTGGAGACGATGGGATTATCGATCTCACGGGGAAGTCTTCCTCGTACGCGCGAGACACGATCACGAACATCGTTGGACGCCTCATCGACGTTGCGGCTCAATTCAAACTCAATAGTGATCACCGATCCCTGCTCACGGCTCGAGGAGGTCATCGTCTTGACTCCTTCGAGTGTGGCAAACTGCTCTTCCAACACGTTGGTGATTTCAGTTTCTACAACGCTTGGACTCGCTCCGCGATACAAGGTAACAACCGAAACGATCGGCGGATCGATATCAGGGTACTCGCGCACCGGCAGGCGCAAGAAGGAAATGATCCCGAAGAGCAGGATCGTAAAGCTCATAACGCTGGCAAATACCGGGCGTTGAATGGATGTTGTACTGAGTTTCATAGTCATTACCCTCCAGTCTTAGTCTCTGTTGATTGCATGTCTGTCTGGCTTGTCATTGGCATTACCTTTCCACCATCGAACAGCTTTTGATGTCCTGCCCGAACTACAGTCATTCCTTGCTGCAAACCATCCAGCACTTCCACCACATCAGCAAGTCGAGTTCCGAGTGTGAGAGGAACTCGAGCCACTGTGCTATCTGGCTTTACGATAAACACGAACATCTGGTTTCCACTGCCAAAGACAGCTTCGTTCGGTATTGTCAAGGCGTTAGGTCTCTCGCTCAAGACGGCTGAGATATTGGCAGACATTCCCGGACGAAATTTTCGCTCCGGATTCTGAACACGTGCAACCACACGGGTGCTTCGGGTCGTGGGATCGATGATGGGTTCGATTGCGATGATCTTTCCTTGTAATTCATACCCCGGAAATGCCGTTGTCGAAACGGCAACAGATGCACCCCGAGTAAGCTGTGAGAGAAATCGCTCCGGGGCTGCAAACGTTACTCTGATTTCATCGATGTTCGCAAGATCTGTTACTGACTGCCCCGTTCGCATGAAAGTTCCCACACTAACTCGTCGAGCACCAATAATCCCATCGAAGGGAGCGATAATCCTCGTTTTTGCGAAGCGTGCTTTGGCAAGATCGAGGTTCGCTTGAGCGACCTTCAGCGCTGCGGCGGCATCATCGAGATCTTGAGGAGCACCAGCACCTTGATCAACAATCGCTTTCACCCGATCGTACGTTACTTGGCTCTGTGACCGCAAGGCTTCCGCACGCGCAACTTCCGCTGCAAGCTGGGCATCATCGAGCTGTGCGATGATTTCGCCTTGTTTGATAAAACCACCCTCGTTGAAGGGGAGAGCTTTCACTGCGCCGTCAATCTCGGCAACAACGGTAATCGCCTCAATTGCTTCGATCGTGCCGACTGCTTCAAACTTATCGACAACCTTTCGGAATTTGACCTGACTGACCTCCACAGGCATGGGTGGCATCGAGAACCCACCGCTGCCTTTGTTTTCTCCACAGTCGATCAGTAACAAAGCAATTGAGATATAAAGTATCGAGAGAAATAATCCTCGAGCTACTGTTTTCATTATGACCATGAGTTTGTACCTTTCTGTTTTCGTGACATCACTTTGTGGAACTCATCCCCTGACCCCTTCTCTTGAAAAGAGAAGAGGAAAAGTCCCTCTCTTCCTAAGAGAGGGAATGAGGGTGAGTTCCAAGCGTTTTCTTTAAGCGCTGCAACACATCATCAAAGTTCGCTGCCAATTCATCGTTGCGAAATCTCACAACTTGGAGTCCCATTCCGTGAAGGATATCTGACCTTTCTGCGTCGTACTCCTGCTGAAAATAATGGCTCTTGCCGTCAAGTTCGACCACCAATCGATGTTCATGACAATAGAAGTCAGCGATGTAAAAACCTTCCGTACCGGAGGGGTTCGTGAAGAAGATCGGAAACTGACGATTGAATTTCTTCCCCAGAAAACTCCGATTCCGAACTGATTGCCAGAGATGTCTCTCACTTGGTGTTTGATGCTTGTGCAGTTCACGACACCGCTGCTTGGCAGCTTCTATTGTTTGTTTGTGCATTGTTGAACTCTTTCCATCGAACTCATCCCTGCCGTCCCTCTCTTTCTAAGAGAGGGATTTAGGGTGAGTTCAAAATAAACAATCTTTACTATCACCCCTGTCAGCGTACCGCACCACTCTTGTACTCGCCAGAAGTTAACTGCCTCAACGTAGCGGCGGCTTTGGCACCACGGACTAATGCTTGCGAGTATCGTTGCTGAGCAACAGCAAAGTCCGCACCGAGGCGTACAAGTTCAAATGCCGTTGAAAGCCCGTTTTGAAACTCAATCAACCCGATGCGTACTTGCTCCTGGGCTGCATCAACTCCTTCTCTAGCGGCAATCAATCGCTGCTTTCCATGCGACAGCTCTCGGTACGCTGAGCGTGCCCGTTCTTCCAATATCCTTGCCTGTTGAATATATTGCTGTTCCGCCATCATCACCTCTGCCTCCAGTCGTTCTTTTTCACCTAATCCACTTCGCAGTGCAATTGGGATATTGACTTCCACACCTACACTCCACGATGGAAACTCACGCTTGACAGCCTGACTTATTACATCTCCGAACTGCCCTTGACGATCAGATGGCGCACGGTACGTAGTATCTCCAAAGGAAACATCCTGCAGTGTTCCTAATAGACCGCTTCCTCCAAGCGAGCCAACAAGATTGACGCTCGGCAGAGCTTCCCAGAATGCTGCACTTGATAATGTCCGCTTTGCTTCAACGTCTGCCTTGGCTGCCTGAAGGTCAAGATTGTTTTGAATTGCTTGTTGTACCAGTGCATCGACATCCTCAAGAGGAAACTCAGCAGGTGGATCGTCAATTGTGATGAAACGACGTTGTCCTGCGTCGGGTCTGGTTCCAATCAAAGAGGCAAGCTGATCCGAAAGTCGATCCAATTGTTCTTCTCGGTCGAGTAAGAGAATTTCTTGTTCCGCCAGAAAAGTACGAGCATTAGCAACTTGATTTGGACCGATCAATCCTGTCTTGGCTCGCAACTCTGTTTCTCTCAGGAACGCTTCGGCGCGGTCGCGTGTAAGCTTTTGCACGGCGTAGTCGCGTTCGACAGCGTAGAGATCCCAATACCCATGCTCAGCTTCCGTGCTGATGGCAAGGACTTCTTGATCGTATCGTGCTTTAGCAGCTTCCATTTCCTGATCAGCTTTTCTGGCTTGTTTGCGGGCGGAGATATGGAGTCCACCTAACAGCGGTTGTCGAAAACTTAAGCTTCCAAATGCAGTGTACTGTGGATTCAAAAATGCAAACGCAGAGTTGGTCTTTAATCGGAGGGTGCTGAGCGACGCTTCAATATTCGTTCCGATTGGCAGCTCCATCCGTAATCCACCACTGGTGATGGTTTGGGTTGTGCTCAACACTGGTGCACCGGAAAAGAAAGAGGCTGTCGGTAGCTCCTGGTCGAGATGGTTCAGCGCGAAAAACAACTCAGGATCGAAACCTCCTGCTTCTCTTCGTGCGGCGCCTCTGGCTGCAAGATATGTAGCCTCAGCAGTGCGGACTGATGTCGCGTTCTGCAATCCATACTTCATAGCGTCCGTCAAAGAAAGAGATGTTCCTTCCAAATGGCTAAGAATAATCTGAAGAGCGCTGTCCGGATTAGTTGGCTGGATTTGTCCATACGCCAATCGTGCAACCCCAATGAGTGCATCGAATATCAATGGAAAAATCAATTTTCTAAACATTGGATAGTGAATGTAGTTACTCTTTGTTCTTTTGATAAATCCCAGAATCATATACTGCGGTATTGTCTAACTCTCTACTTCACTCTACTTGAAAAACTTGGTAGGTGACAGTGCAGAAAGCTTCTCCCACAAGAGTACATTAAAAGCCATTCTGCTATGCTTCTTTGGGAGAAACCACCCTATTTGTGTTTCGTGGGAACCGCTTGTAAAACTACTAAATAATATTGGTTTTTGCAAAAAGAACTATCCATCACGAGACCAGTGGGTTGAGTCTCATAAAAACTTTTTGTATCTTTATTGCCGTCATTTCAACGTCTATACGCAATCAACAAAGAATCCATTAAGAGTCGTCTCAAGAAAGGCAATCTGATTGGCACGTGAAGTAACACTTCTGCTTCATTTTATCGGGCTTGGTCTGCTGATGACTACGTTAGTTGCAGGGTTCATTCTGAATGCACACTATAAAAAAGCAACAGATGCTCAGTCAAAGGCACTCATCGTAAAAGCGTTGAAATCAGTTGGACTGATGAGTCCACTCGGCATGTTCATCATGTTAGTAACAGGAATTGCCAATATGATCTCACGAGGATTTGGATTGTTCACAGACGGCCGATTGACCGCAAAAATTATTTTCTTTGCAATTGCCATGATTAGCGGAATTCTTTTTGCAGTCAAATCTCGAAAGCGTGGCGCATTAGTTCACCAAATGGCACAAGGTCAAGCTCAGCCAGATTCTGAGCAACTGCTTCAAAGCTACGATAAACAGATTTCCATATTTTATATTGTCATGCCGTTACTTCTTCTGATCATTCTCTACTTATCTGTCATGGGCCACGTAGCTCTCGTCCAGCAACTTAGTGCTCAATAATAATAATATGCACGAATATCTTCTCTATATCAATGGTGAGTTTGTAGAATCGGGAGGGAAGAAAACCTTCGATTCGATCAATCCCTTTAATCAAGAAGTCGTTGCACGCGTAGCGCTTGCGGGGATAGAAGATACCCAGCGTGCAGTTCGTGCCGCGAGGAAAGCTTTCGATGAAGGTCCGTGGACGAAGATGTCGAAAGAAGAACGGAGTGCACTCATCAAAGCCGTTTCAGATAAAATCAACGAGAGAAAAGCCGAGCTTGAACAGTTGGAAGTCGAAGACTCCGGCTCGACCATCCGCAAAGCGAAAGAAGACGTCCACCTCAGTGCACGGGCGATGAATTATTTCTCGAAGCTTGCTGCGATGGACACAGTCGAGCCGGTCGATGGACTTTCAAAACCGGGCTTCAGTCAAAACTTCCTTGTTCGTGAACCAATTGGCGTCGTGGCTGCAATCATCCCGTGGAATTTCCCGCTCAAGATGGCTGTTTGGAAATTAGGACCAGCACTGGCAGCGGGAAATACCGTTGTTCTGAAGCCATCCGAACTCACACCTGTAACAGCAATGGAGCTTGCGAAGATTATTCACGAAGTTGGATTTCCGCCAGGGGTTGTCAATATTATTCCCGGCTACGGTGAAGATGCGGGTGAGGAGCTGGTCAGAAATCCGATGGTCGATAAAGTTTCGTTCACCGGCTCAACGGCAGTAGGAAGACGCGTGATGAGCCTTGCGGCTATCACATTGAAGAAGTGCACGCTTGAGTGCGGCGGCAAATCTGCTAACATCGTTCTCGACGATGCCGATCTCAATCTTGCTGTCGACGGTGCGTTGTATGCTATCTTCTACCATCAGGGTCAATGCTGTGAAGCCGGCACACGATTGTTGTTACCAGAAAAAATCCACGATGAGTTTCTCAACCGGATGATTGAAAAGACGGAGAAGATAACGCTTGGTGATCCAAACGATATGACTACCGACATGGGTCCACTCATCTCAGAAAAACAACGAGAGCGAGTTCTTGTCTATATCAAAAGTGGAATTGAACAGGGAGCAAAGGTGGCAATTGGTGGATCAGTCCCACAAACTCCCAAACTCAAAAAAGGATTTTTTGTGGAGCCGACAATTTTTACCAATGTCGGTAACAAGATGAAGATTGCGCGGGAAGAAATTTTTGGTCCAGTTCTCTCTGTCATCAAATACAAGACCATCGAGGAAGCTATTGGAATGGCAAACGATAGCATGTATGGCCTTGGCGGCGGCGTCTGGTCACGAGATAAAGAGAAAGCAATGGCTGTGGCGAAGCAGCTTCGTGCCGGCACAGTATGGATTAACGAATGGCATTTGATCTCTGAGAAAGCGCCGTTTGGTGGTTACAAACAGAGCGGTGTGGGACGTGAATTCGGCGTCGAAGGACTGCGAGAGTATACCGAGACGAAGCATCTGCATATTGATGAAGTTGGTGTTCGTGAAAAAAAGTTTTGGTATGATACAGTTGTTCCGAAAAATTAGGACGGTTGTGTTGCAGTAACAATCATGACCACCCTCTTCCATTCTCCCCCTTGCAGAGGAAGAAACATTAGATCACATTCACCTAACACTATATACATGGAGTAACATGATTATGAAATCTTCACTCGTTTTTATCTTTATGCTCGTATTCTTCATCATCGGCTGTGAGAAAAAACTTGAGCCAGTGCCCGTTGGAGAAATGAATGAGTACCGTGATCCCGCTTATGGATTCAAAATCAAATATCCGAAAGAATGGTTACAATTAGGTACAGCGGGGAAAGCTGTCTTTGCTCGGTCCCAAGAGGTTGTGAATAAATTCATCGATCCACAAAGCGGTGAAGCCGGGGCACAAGTGATGGCTGAAATCGTTCAGTATGGGGGGAAATCACCCGAAGAACTGGTGCAAGCAGGCAAAGAGAAGCTCAAGCAAACGTGGCAGAATATCGAAGTGCAAACAGACGTTCCGGTCACAGTTGGCGGGAAACAAGCAACGAAGGTTCCGTATGCCATCCCGGTCACCTTGAAGACAAAGATTATGGGTTATGAGGTGTATGTTCCAGGTGACACTGCATTGTATCGTTTAGACTTTGTTGGATTCGGTGATCACTTCCAGGCACATGCAGCGGTATTTGATGCTATGCTGAACTCTTTTGAGTTACCGGTGATTGTTGTAAAACGTCCCGATGTTTGGCAGCCCTCACCGTCGCTTGAGACATATAAATCAAATTACTTTACAATGCAGTATCCAGACAATCTCGAATTTGTCACAGTGAAAAAAGGAGACAAAGACTTGGCAATGGAAATGAGAGCAGACCGTTTGGATTGCAGCATCCACATCGATGTCTTTGGTGCAAAGGGATTGACAGTCGATAAAGTGTGGGAACAGAATAAAGGCAACTATAAAGCGAAAAACACCGGGACGGCAACCATCGACGCGAATAAAGCACATTGGGTCGATTATGTTCCACCACGGGTGAAAGACATCAACAGCCGCGCGTACTTTGTCGTGAAAAATGACAAGGTTGTTCGTATCATCCTCAATTGGTATGCACCACAGAAAGATGCGTATTTCCCCGTGTTTGAGAGATGTGTTACTTCCATTAAACTGAAATGAGATTATATGATCGATCATGCGCTAGTAACAACAGCGTTTTCACTGGATGGGTACAGAATAGTAAAGCAATTAGGGTTGGTACGCGGCATTACCGTCAGATCCCGATCGATCATTGGCAATATTGGGGCGGCAATCCAAATATTGTTTGGCGGAAATATCTCCCTTTATCAACAATTATGTGAGAAAGCACGTCAAGAAGCTTACGATATAATGATACAGCATGCCGAGCAGTTAGGTGCCAACGCGATCATCGGAATGCGCTATGATGCCAATGAAGTTGTCTCAGGCGCTACCGAAGTTCTCGCGTATGGCACAGCAGTAATCGTCGAAAGACAACGATGAGGTTGTTCAATGGACATTGAAGGACGTACGGTAGTAGTCCTGGGCGGTTGGGGGTTGGTTGGCTCAGCCATTTGCCGCAAGCTCGTCGATGAACGTCCTAAGAAAATCATTGTTACCTCCCTTTTGCGTTCAGAAGCAGAAGAAGCTGTCGCATTTCTCCAAAAAGAATTTCAACGTCTTGGAAAAAAATATTTCATTCCATGGTGGGGCAATATTTTTGTCCGCTTTGAACTCAAGGATGCAAAACGAGAAGAGCTTCTGAATGATTCCAAGGCTCGTGCAATGCTCATCGAGGACATGCTTGATGAGTTGACAGAGGACGTTCTTCATCGCTCAGCAATCTTCCATCTTGTCAACAAGTTCAAACCCGATACCATTATCGACTGCATCAACTCCGCCACTGCAATTGCGTATCAGGACATCTATCAAAGCGCACGAGGCGTGCTGAAACAGATTTCACGTTCTCAAAAGCTTACAGGGTCAATAGCTCCATTGACGACTGCAACGGAGCAGCTTCTGTGCACCCTCTACGTTCCGCAGCTTATTCGTCATGTTCAACTTCTCTATCGATCGATGCAAGAATCCGGTACAAAGATTTATGTGAAGATCGGGACAAGTGGTACAGGGGGCATGGGACTGAACATTCCATACACGCACAGTGAAGAGCGTCCTTCGAGTGTTCTCCTCAGCAAATCCGCAGTTGCAGGTGCACATACGTTATTGCTGTTTCTCATGGGGCGCACACCCGGCGCACCAATCACAAAAGAAATCAAACCTACCGCTGCAATTGCATGGAAAAAGGTAGCGTTCGGTGAAATTAAGAGACGTGGCAAGCCTATTGAGTTATACGATTGCCCTCCAACGAAGGGAGTGAAACTGAACCGATCATTCCAGATACGAATGAGCAACACAGCGAAGCCGATGCACGATACAGTGAAATCGGTGTTTATTGATACAGGTGAGAATGGATTGTTTTCGCGCGGTGAGTTTGAAGCCATTGCAACACCAGGGCAGATGGAATTTGTGACACCTGAGGAAATTGCAGAAGCAGCAATTTACGAAATTAAAGGCGGCAATACGGGACACGACATCATCAATGCGCTTGATAATGCAACACTGGCACCGACGTATCGGGCAGGATACCTTTTTCAGGGTGCCTTAGAACGCATCAAAGAACTTGAAAGGAAGCACCATGTCGATAGTGTCGCCTTTGAGGTCCTTGGACCGCCAAGACTCTCTAAACTTTTGTATGAAGCGTATCTCCTGAAACTCTGCTTTACGAACATGCGTGCTGTGTTGAAAACACGACCATTCATCCTCTCGAAAAAACTCCGCCAAAAGATTGTTGCAGATAAGCGACTTCGTTCACACATCATTTCCATTGGAATTCCAATCCTTATGCCAAATGGTAAAACGCTTTTACGAGCGGATGAAATTAAGATTCCTGCCTATCGCGGTGAGAATGAACTCTCAGTCACACCGAAAAAAATCGATCTGTGGGCTCATGATGGATGGGTTGATCTGCGTATTGCTAACATGAAACACTGGCAGGAGCGCTTCAAGAAAATCATAGCGATGGTTGAACACATCCCTCCATCTGAAACAGGCTCTCGTTACATGCACACCCGGGAGTACTGGGATCATTTCAACGACATCAATCCCGGAAAACTTGCAGGATGGATTTTCAGTTACGAGGAAGAAGGGATGCGAATGAAGGCATGATCTTGTTATAGTGTGGAAAACAAAAACCCCCGAGTTTGTTTTCGGGGCTTTCATTTTTTATCCTCAGAACAACCGCTTATTTCAGTAACAGCATCCGCCTAACTGATTGGAATTGCTCCTTACGCTCGCTGATGCTGAGGGCAGTGAATTTGTAAAAATAGATACCAGAAGTTAACTGTGTTGCATTGAATTCAATGGACGTTTGACCTTCTTCAAACTCTTCCCGATTAAGCAGAGTAGCTACTTGTTGTCCGAGTACATTGTACACTTTCAGAGTGACAATGCTCGGTTCAGCCAAACTAAAATCAATTGTAGTCTTAGGGTTGAAGGGGTTTGGGTAGTTATTTTCAAGTGAATAATAATTAGGCAAAGGGTGACCTGAAGAAATATCCTGTGGAGGCAAAGGCGGCTGTTCGCTTGTGGGCATAATTCTGATACGATTTGCAATCGAAGCTGCAGAAGTACTCGAACTGAGAATAATTGATCCAGCCTGACCTGCCTTGACCCAATAACCTTTGCCAGGCTCGATGGTATCAGTTATGAAGTATGTGCCCGCGTAGTCGAAGAACCTAGTTGTGGTAATGCCCGGGGGATCGCTGACAATTGAGGTCACAGCAACTGGCTTGGTAATAGAGCCGATGAGATTCCAGCCTTCGATGACAGGGAGGGTGTCAGTTGTGATCGTATCACCAATGATCCGGATGGTTTGGCTTGTTGGAAACTTTATCCAATAGCCCACCCCATTCTGAAGCGTATCTTCAGGGTGGTAACTGCCATCGTAAGCCAATGCACTTGTTGAAGCACCCTGGAAAATGGATTGTGTGAGAGGATTTGAATGCAAGACAGGCAAGGACAAAAGATTCCATCGGCTGCGAGTTATTAAAGTCACGCCTGAAAAATTGATCAAAGGCAGCGTATCGAGCACAGCAGTGTAGATATCCATGTCGAATCCCCCCGCACGTTCATCTGTCCACACAGGGACCGTATGTCCACCCCACGAGTCGATCCCGATGTAATCGCCAAAGCGGACAGCACCGTTGGGAATGTTATGAGGAGACTGTGCCGTGCTGATCAGCCTATTGGTGAAGCTGCGTCCGCCATCCCATGAATGAGCAAGGTATGTTTCTGAGATTGAGCAGTCGGAAGTATTTCGATTGTCGTAGTAGACGATCGTAACCACTCCACGGTCATCCACCGCGACCCAGGGCCAGAATTGATCTCTACCATTCCCTACTGGATCATCGTTCACGCGCCGAGCCTCTGACCATGTACTGCCGCTGTCGGAGGAGACCTTCAGGAAAACATCAAAATCTCCATTGCGCGTATCTGGCCAAACGATATATAGGTGTCCCTTCGTGGGACCCATTGTGAGATCGGCCGCAATTGAGGGAAGACCACCTCCAACGAATCCGCCGAAACTGCAAGTGAAGAGGTTGATGACAGAGTCAACGATCACGTCTGTCCCAAAGCTAAGACCACCATCTGTAGACTTGTCGAACAGTATTAGCGCATCACCATAAGAAACAACATTAACAGAGCCGTCCGGTCCAATAGCAAGGTCTGGCGCAAAGCCACCATTGCCAGGGTCGCTGATCTCCAACGCGTGGGACCATGTAATTCCACCGTCTGTAGATCTCGTGAACCGTGTCCCCGACCAGACGATGTACAGATTATTGACAAAGGGGCTTGTCGGGCTGAGGTCGCACTCGATGTACTCCTTATCATAGAACAAATTTTCTGTGTCCGTCGGCGCAAAATATGCTTGGTAGAAAAAGTCGCCAAATGCTTCGCTGGATTTGTATACGAGGAGTTTCAAGTTTCCATTATTATCATCGAGCGCGACCGTGGCGATGTAGAAATTCCCCGCCGTGTCGACGCAGACGGCAGGATCAGAGTTCCGTGTGTAGCCAATGTCCTGGTAAAAGAGGGGGAGCAACTCGCTGGGCGACCACGTCAATCCTCCATCGTTGGAAAAGCTGTATCCAACGCGCCGGACTGCTGGCTCTACCCCAGTCCGGAAGTCCCGCCATGCAGCGACCATGCGGTTGGAATTTTTGTGACTGATTCTGATCGATGGCTCATTCTGTGGGAACGTATCATTAGAAACACTCACATTGGGAAAAAGAGATGGTGATCTCAGTTGTGGTGGCTTGATGAATTGCTGTGGCTGCTGTTTGTAGAGTTCCTCAAAATACTGCTCGTGAGACTTGCCGGGTGGTATAGCATAGGGTGATGCTGAAGTACGTTGCTTTAAAGAATCCTTTTGAGCTATTGTGAATTGGCAAAAAAGCATTACCAACATTACCGCAAGAGCAAATAGTCGAGATGCATTCATGGTCGTCTCACCTAAAAGTTGGCGTAATTCACTGAACTTGATTGTCGCTTCAAACAATCTTAAGAACAATCCATATGAAAGTCAAATGCCTCGGATGGAACCTACCGTCCAAAAATAAGAAACTCCGAGTCCTTTCGGCTCAGAGTCTCAAATTGATTAGATAATTGCGCTATTTACTTCAGCAACAGCATCCGCTTAATCGATTGGAATTGCTGTCTAGTCTCACCAAAGCCTTCTGCAGTTATTTTATAGAAGTACACACCCGAGGTTAATAGGGCTGCATCGAATTCTACGGTCTCCTCTCCCTCTTCCATTTCTACCTTATCGAATAGGGTTGCAACCTCCTGTCCAAGGATGTTGTAAATCTTCAATGATACGATACTTGCTTCTGGTAAATAGAATGAGATAGTCGTTGTTGGGTTGAAAGGATTTGGATAGTTCTGTCCAAGTGACGCAGATGCTGGATATAAATCCTCCAACTCACCATAGTATCGAAGTGAAGGTTTAGGCGTTGCAGACGGATTGGGGTGAATGAACGATACTTCACCGAGACTATGCGTTCCTGCGATCAGCAATGGAGAGAGTGTTACTGCCATGTAGGGACCGTCAAAAGCACGATTGATCCTCGTGACGCATGAATCAAACTGGACATACGTGACTGAATCAAAATGTGTGCAGTACGTTAACGCAGAATCGATCAAATGAACAAGCTGGCGGAGGGTCAAATTGTTACATGGATCGCTTGAATTCCCAGTGTCATTATAGATAAGATTACCCAAAGCAGTTGTGTCCAGTGGTTCTGTCACACCTGAATCATTGGCAATGATTGCAAGTTTGAGTGAGTGCAGCTCACCCAGAAGATGATTGTTGTGTTTCTTCACGTGTGGATTCTTAAGCTCACCATCAAAATCGCGATCTCCACCACGCCCGGTAGCGATCCTATCGAAGCATCGTGCCGATCCCGTGTGTGGGAAGTACTTTCTATCGGCAGTTTTGTAGCGTATCCATCCAACGTCAGGGGTGTCTGTCGGTAATCCTACGATTACTCCAGCAGGACGCCTGATGACTCGTTTGTAGAGATATTCCCTCACGTTCCCACCATTAGGTTGCGCTACAATTTGTGAATCGGAGTTAGCAGCAAGTTCCGTTCTCTTCGTCCCTACCAGTACACCATTGGTATCCCACCACCAGAAATTCGCATGCGTACCGGGTGCTTTCTTCTCAACATGAAAACAGAGTGTAACAGAATCTCCAGCAGCAACAGTCCTTCCAGTGGCATCGAATTCTCTTTTCTTCGGATTAAACGTAAATGTTGTAAAACCTCCTGAGTCGACAATAGAGATGACTGCAGAGTTTAGTCGAGCATGGAGGCTGTTCACTGTAATGCCGGTACTGTCATTGCGGAACGTAAAGCACACGCTACTAGAGAGAGCTTTTCCAGGTTTCCCCTTCTTCTGTGCTAAGTCAGATTGATTAAAGGTTCGGTATTTCGGTTGTCCAAAAGCATTGGAGAAAAGTAAAAACAAAACAACTACTAACAGGTTGATAGAATGTTTCATACAAAACACTCCTTTCTTGATTGAAAAAACGCGGAATTGATGTGTATTGTAAAGATAACACATTTCCCGAATTAATCAAGTCTAAGATTCCTCATTTACGTATTCTTTACGGGGAAATGAGAAACAATGAGCTAAAGCAATGAATTTTGTGCAGAAATGCACTTATTCGTATCGCAACGATTCGATGGGATCGAGGTTGGAAGCCTTCCAGGCGGGGTAGACGCCAAAGGCAATGCCTATGATAGAACAGATGAAAAAACCAATCGCCGCCCAGTCGAAAGGGATGACTGGAGGAATTTCTAAAAAGACTGCAGCAAGGTTACCTGCAATGACTCCGAGGAGGATACCGATCATCCCGCCAAATTCACTCAGTACAATCGCTTCGAGGATAAATTGTGTGAGGATGTTTGTCTTCCTTGCACCGATTGCTTTACGTATACCAATTTCCCTTGTTCGTTCGGTGACTGACACAAGCATAATATTCATAATACCAACACCGGCAGCAAGGAGAGCGATAGCACTGACAAGCAAAATCCCAAGACGAACGTAGTAAGTAACCTCGTTGAATCGTTCAATCAGTGAGTCGTTGGAGAAAATATAGAAATCATCCTCATCACCCGGCGCAACGTGCCGTGCTGTTCGAAGAATTCCTCGGACTTGTTCAATGCAATCGTCGTACGTTTCTCGATCTGTTGATTGTACCATAATGTGAACGTCACGATCTTTTCCGTATACTTCGAAGTACGTTGTCAGAGGAATAGCAACGAAATTATCAAAGTTGCCACCAAGCATTCCTCCCTTCCGTTCGATAACTCCGATAACCTGGTACTCCTCACCATCGATCCGCACCGTTTGATTAATGGGATCCATTTTGGGAAATATCTTTTCGACAACACCCATGCCAACGATGGCAACGGACTTGGCTGCCGAGAGTTCCTCAGACGTAAAAAGTCTTCCATCACCTATTGCCCAGTTATTTGTGGTAAAACCTTCGATATCTTCTCCAGCCAGCGAGACATTGGGATTGGTCTTATTTCCGAAAGGTGTTACAACAATTCTGCCGAACTGCCACGATTCCAAGCCAACAGCTTTTGCCTGAGTCGCATTCTCTTTCACCCGCAAACCTTGTTCGTATTTAATAAACTTTCTCTTCCGTATTTTAGCACGTTCTCTCGGATCATTTGAATGGAAAATTGGTCGTCGCTGAACCTGAAAGGTGTTTACCCCAAGTTGGCTTAGTCCACTCTCAATGCTGCTCACAAGCACACCCATCGCCGTCATCACTGCAATAATGGAAAAGACGCCAACTGCAATTCCCAACAAGGTCAAAATCGAACGAAGCTTGTTCGTCCGAAGGGCGGCAAGTGCCATCCCAAGGCTTTCTCTGATTTCATAAACAAGAGTTTCAAACGACTGATTCATTTGTTACAGTTATAAAGTCAAATTTTGTATTGGTTATTCATACCGTAACGATTCAATCGGATCAAGATTTGAAGCTTTCCACGCAGGGTAGACACCGAAGATAATACCGATGATAGAACAGATGGTGAACCCAATTGCTGCCCAATCAAAAGGAATAACAGGGGGGATCTCGAAAAAGACTGCTGCAAGATTACCCGCGACTATTCCGAGAATGATGCCAATGATGCCGCCGAATTCACTTAACACTATCGCTTCGAGAATAAATTGTGTGAGAATATTCGATTTCCGTGCACCAATGGCTTTGCGAATGCCAATCTCTCTCGTTCGCTCCGTCACCGATACCAACATGATGTTCATAATTCCCACACCCGCAGCAATGAGCGCTACTGCACTGACGAGAAAGATACCTAACCGAACATATTTTGTTAAATCGTTAAACTGTTGGATAAGAGAATCATTTGACCAGATGTAGAAATCGTCCTCCTCACCCGGAGGGACATGACGAACTGTACGAAGAATACCGCGCACTTGTTCAATGCAGTCTTCGTAAGTCTCCGGGGTTAACGATTGCACTTTAATGCCTAATCTATGATCCTTGCCGTACACTGAAAAGAATGTTGTGATCGGTATTGTCACGTGATAATCACCACTCCCACCGAGCATTCCTCCTCGCCGTGATACGACACCAATGACATCGTATTCACGTCCATCAATTCGGATTGTCTGACCGATAGGATCGGTTTTCGGGAAGAGTTTCTTCACCACATCCATTCCTAAAACAGCAACCCGTTTAGCTGATTCAACCTCCTCCTGAGTATAAAGCCTTCCATCTGCAATGGTCCAATTATTGGCGAGAAATCCATCAATGTCTCTTCCTGCGAGGAAAACATTCGGATTCGTTTTCTCACCTCGAGGAGAAACAACCACTTTACCAAAATCTACAAAGCAGAACACACCGACTGCTTTCGCAAGTGTGACGTGTTCCTTCAACCTTTCGGCTTGTTCATACGTGATATCTCGACGATTGCGCAGCTTCGCTTCTTCACTTGCTGTCCCGGAGTTAAACATAGGGTATTTCTGTACCTGAAAGGTATGTGCACCAAGCCAGCTCATTCCTCCTTGGATACTATTGACTAATACACCCATCGCTGTCATCACTGCGATGATAGAAAAGACTCCAACCGCAATGCCAAGCAGCGTGAGAATCGAACGGAGCTTGTTTGTCCTCAGGGCGCTCAGTGCCATGGCAAGGCTTTCTTTGGCTTCAAGCAGGAGGGTCATGTCAAGTCAAGATGTAACAAGCAAAGGGCAAAAATAGCTATTCGTTCTCATTGGTTTTTCATTTTTCCCTTTGCATTTTGTGTTGATTATTCGTACCTCAGCGCCTCAACCGGATCGAGCTTTGATGCTCTATATGCCGGCAGAAATCCTGACACTACTCCGACGAGAAGCGAAACGAATAGTGCAAGGATTACCACTGATACAGGCATAGCCGTGGGGAGAATCTGATCGGCAATTAGACTGAGGGGGTATGATACCATCAACCCGATGATTCCTCCAAGGAGACAGATTAACGCGGATTCGACAAGGAATTGGAAGAGTATTGTACGTCGACGGGCACCAATTGCCTTGCGAATACCGATCTCCTTGGTTCGTTCTGTCACGGAAACATACATGATGTTCATAATGCCAATTCCGCCAACGAAAAGAGATAACCCCGTAATGAAAAACCCGACTGCAGCAATGACCCCAGTTACTGCACCGAACACTTGAGTGAGAAGCTCTTGCTCGTTGATGTTAAAATCATCCTCCTGTGCTGGACGCAAGCGGCGGAGTTTTCGCATGATACCTCGAAGCTCTTCCTTTGCATTATCGATATCAACATCTTTTGCTACTCGAACGTTGAGCGTGACATCATGATGGGAACCAAACTGACTCATGAACGACCTGATGGGAATAAACACACGGTTGTCGGAAGTAAATTCTCCAAAGAGTCCGCCCTGCTTTTCGAACACCGCCAAAACTTTGTAGGGATAGCCACCAACTTTAACCGTTTGACCAATAGGATCGACGGAAGGGAAGATTGTCTCAGCAACATTAGCTCCAATGCAACAGACAGGTCTGCCACCATCCGATTCTTCCTGAGAGAAGAATCTTCCATCTTTGATCGTTGTCCCAGAAGCTTCTTGATACTCGTGCGTTGTCCCTGTAATCCAGGCATTCAGCATTGAGCGAGTACCATACCGGACGTCTTTAAACGTTGTAACATCCGGCGCAACGGCATCAACAAGGGAAGCATGCTCAGCAATGTACTTTGCAAATTCTGCTTTCAACTCCTTGCGGTTGCGATACCGCCACCAATCATCACCGCCAACCCAAGGGAATTTCTGGATGTAGAGAACTTTTGAGCCAAAGGCTGAAGCGCTTTTTTCAAAAGCACGGGTCACTCCTTCAATTGCTGTTGCCATCATGGTCACAGATACGATACCAATGACAATCCCAAGCGTTGTCAGGACTGATCGCATTTTGTTGGCTTTAATTGCCCGGAATGCTATATACAACCCCTCTTTTACTTCAAAGAGAAAATACATGGATTAGTCATCTGTCAATGGTCATTTGTCATTGGTAAATTAGTCATTGAGTCAATGCACAAATACTCCAATGATCCATCACTCCATCATTCCAATATTAATATTAATGCTCATCGACCTTGATCCGCCAGGGCTGGTGTACGCTTGTTGATCGTCTGATCACTTTCGATCATTCCGTCACGAATACGGACAATACGATGTGCATGTTCAGCAATGTACTCTTCGTGTGTAACCAGAATAATCGTGTTGCCTTGACGGTGAAGTTCTTCAAAGAGCTGCATAATTTCATCGCCAGTTTTTGAATCTAAGTTTCCCGTTGGCTCATCGGCAAGAAGAATTGAAGGCTGGTTCACTAAGGCACGAGCAATAGCAACGCGTTGCCGCTGCCCTCCGGAAAGTTCGTTAGGCTTATGATGAATCCGATCACCAAGTCCAACGTGTTCAAGCGCCTCACGTGCACGGCGCTTCCGATCCGCTGAGGTAACCCCACCATATATTAACGGAAGCTCAACATTGTGAAGTGCATCGGAACGAGCCAACAAGTTAAAGGTCTGGAAGACGAAGCCGATCTCCTTGTTTCGAACCTTTGCCAGCTGATTATCATTCATCTCACTGACATTAACACTGTTAAATTCATACAGCCCGGACGTTGGGGTATCCAAACAGCCGATAATATTCATCAGCGTTGATTTTCCTGAGCCTGAAGGACCCATGATCGCCACATATTCGTTCTTACGGATTTGTATTGAGACACCACGGAGGGCGTGGACTTCTTCCGCGCCGCCCATGTCGTACGTTTTTATGATCTGCTGTAGATTAATGACTTCTGAGTTATTCATTCTCATTCGACTCCAGTCTTTCCTTATTTCGAAGCTGTTGTTCCAGGTTTTTTCTTTGCGTTATCGACTTTAATTTTGACACCATCTTCTAATTCCCGGTTAATTGCCTTGTAACTTCCAGAGACAACCTCCTTACCTTCTTCAATTCCGGAGGTGATTTCGGTGTGTGAATCATCAGAGATTCCTCGTTTGACTTCAACCATCTTTGCGCTATTATTATCGGCGATAAAGACAACCTCTTTTGGCTTATCTTCTTTTTGTTTGATGCGTGAATCGCTTGCAGCCATCTCATCACTTTCATCTGACTCCTTTTTCTCTTCACCTTTGCCTTTCCCTGGGGTACGCGTTGTTACACTCTGGATAGGCACTGCAAGGACGTTGTGCTTTGTCTCGGTTTCAATCGTTGCCGTCATTGACATTCCTGGTCTGAGCGTCACATCCTTATCAAGAATCCGGATTTTCACTTCGAAATTGGTCACTTCCTCCTGAGTTCCCAATCCTTTTGTCTTCGCTGTATTGCCTATCTCGTAGACAACACCGGTTAATTTCCTTTCAGGTAACGCATCTACCTCGATCCGTGCAGTATCTCCAATCGAAATGAGGATGATATCATTCTCACCTACATCGACACGAGCTTCCATGCGAGATAAATCTGCAACGGTCATCACAGTCGTTCCCTGGAACTGACTTGTTCCCAACACCCGTTCTCCAAGTTCTACTTTCAACTGGCTTACAGTACCATCCATTGGTGAATCAATCGTCGACTTCGCAAGGTTCTCATCTGCCTGCTTGAGTGCAGCCTGAGCTTGATCGAATTGTGCTTTTGCAACTTCATAGGATGTATGTACCTGTTCAAGTTCCGAATTCGAGATCAAGCCTTTCGCAAATAATTCGTTTCCACGCTTGTATTCTGATTCACTGCGCTGGAGGCTTGCCTTTGCAGAGGTTAGCTCCGCCGCTGATCGATCACGAAGAGCTATGTAAATATCCGGTTTGATCTTGAGTAACAAATCACCCTTCTTTACTTTTGCACCTTCCTTCACGGGAAGTGTAATAATTTCTCCACTCACTTCAGGAGTAATGACGACCTGTACTTCGGGATAAATCTTCCCAGTAGCAGTCACGGTTTGTGTAATGATTCGTCGCTGGACTTTTTCCGTCTGGACTGTGTACACCGTTTCCTTCTTACTACCAAGGATGACAAGCAACGTCAAGACAATGAGAAGAACACCGGCAATGGAAAAGATGATGACTTTCTTCCTGGATTTTTTATTATTTTTCATTTACGTTACTCCTCGCAGTATGGACAAGTTAGTTGTTAGAGCGATGAAGGACTTAGTATGTTCGCTCACCAATAACATACTCAAGATTTCGCTTAGCAATGATATAAAAGTAGGATGCATTAATATTGTTTGCCTGTGCATTTACCAACCCGGCATTTGCCGTCAGCAAGTCGAGTAGTGTCCCGGCACCGAGATTATACCGTTCTTCAGCAATCTTCCGATCTTCCATCGCCGATCGCAATCCTTTTTGACTTACTTCGACTCCTTTCCGCGCTGCTTCCAGATCTAAGAGTGCTTTCTTGACTTCGACACCAATATCTCGCTCTGCCTGTCGCATGGCTACTTCAGCATTATGCTGATCAGCGATGGCTGACTGGAGTGATTGATTCGTTTGAAATGCATCAAACAGATTCCAGCGGATGTTGATTCCCCATGCTATATTTTTATTGTTTCGAAGAGTTGATAACTCAGTATTCGACAGAGAATATCCCGCTGATGCGGAGATGGTTGGGAAATATCCACTTCGCGCTGCCGTTACACCAGCTTCTGCAGAGCGAAAACTTTCTTTCGTCGCCATGTAGTCTGGTCGATTGGCAAGTGATCGCTGAGTCAATTCATGAAAGTTGCTATACATCTCCTTTGTGGAATCAAGTTCTGTCTGGTTAGTCTCCGGTGAAATGCTTGGATCAGAAAAGTTGTGCTCTTGTGCCATATCCGATCCAATCAGAGCAACGAGGTCTGCCTTCGCCTTTTCATAGTCATTCTGTGCAGTGATAAGATTGAGTTCATCAGCAGCAACCTGCGACTGTTGACGATACACATCAGCAAGTGGCAAAGCGCCAACACGGTTTGATTCGGTGATACGCTCAAGCTGTCGTCTACCTCGCTTCAGATTCTCTTCGCTCACCTTCACTAATTGTTCCTTGCGAAGGACATTCAAGTAGGCATTTTCAACTTGATACACAATTGATTGCCGTGTGCGCGCAGCCTGCTGCTCTGTGGAGAGTGCACTGGCTGAGGCTGAATTGAAGTTTGCCTCACGTGCAAATCCATCAAAAAGAACATAGCTGAGATCGACCCTTGTAGAAAAATTATTCGTGACACTGAAGGAGGCAGGAAAAGAAAGAGCTTGTCCACCGATGATCTGGGTTGAAGAGGCAGCACGATCATTCTGTGTTCGATTCCATCCACCAAATGCAGATAGCGCAGGCAGGTAGTTTCCATATGCCGCAAGAACACGCGCCTGCGCAGATTCAACATTGTTCTGTGCCTGCACAACGGAGAGGTTTCTTTCCAAGGCGAGGTTTATCGCCTCATTCAATGTGTACGTTTTCGTCTGCTGAGCAAATGCCTCTATAATAAACAACAACAAAATGATAAATGAACTTATGAGTTTCATTGATACATCCCTTTTCATCTTAAGTATTGAGTGATCACGGATAGGGTTCATCGAGACTATCCATGTTAACGAAGCTTGACCGAAAAAGTTACAGGGGCGAGGACGAAACTACAGATTTTCTTGTCACAAAGTGATCACTTCGACAACAGGGTATCTTTAATTGAGAGCAGATACTCAAGCGCAGCATCGTGTTCATTCGGAATAGTGCCTTCGAGTATTGCTTCTTCAATCTTCTTTTTGAGAATGCCAACGAGCGGACCGGGCTCCAAGTCACAGACCCTCATGATTTCATCGCCCCTTACAGGCGGCTGCCAGTTGCGAAGTCGATCTTTCTCCTCGACTTCCTTCATTTTTTGCAGTACAATATCGTAATTTTTCAGATAACGGGCAACCCGTTGAGGATTCTGTGATGTAATATCTGCGCGGCACAGTGCCATCAAATCGTCAATTTCATTGCTGGCTTCGAAGAGGAGCCTGCGAATTGCAGAGTCCTTCACCTCTTCACTGACAAGCACCATCGGTCGCAGGTGGAGGCGAACGAGTTTTTCAACGTACGGCAGTTTGTCCATTGTTAGACGCATGCGCTGGAAGATCGGTTTAATCATGCGGGCACCTACTTCCTCATGACCGTGGAATGTCCAGCCCACGTCTTCCTTGAATGCTTTTGTGCGTGGCTTTCCGATGTCGTGGACGAGCGCTGCAAACCGAAGCCAGACATTCTCTGTTGCCTCGGCGATGTTATCGACTACTTTGAGTGTATGAAGGAACACATCTTTGTGGTGATAATCTTTCCGCTGCTCGACGCCAACCATCTCTACAAGTTCAGGGAACACATGGTTTGCTAAGCTCGTATCGTATAGCAGCTTTAAGCCGATCGAAGGTTTTGGTGAAACAAGGATCTTGATAAATTCATCTGCAATCCGCTCCTTCGAAACAATCGTGATGCGATCCGCCTTGTGTCGAATCCCTTCAAGCGTGTCCCTCTCGATATGAAATTGAAGTTGGGACGAAAATCTAATTGCCCGCATCATCCGCAGCGGATCATCGTCGAACGTTTTTTCCGGTTCGAGCGGAGTACGGATAATTTTTACTTTCATGTCTTTCTCACCACCAAAAGGATCGATGATCTCGCCAAGGTGTTCCTTGTTGATTGACGCTGCAATCGTATTGATTGTGAAATCCCGACGGGAGAGGTCACTTTCCAGCGAAGCCTTTTTGACCTTAGGTTTACGTGAAGCGGGCTCGTAGTGTTCCTCGCGCGCAGTAACGAATTCAATGTTTCCATCGTCCAAGGGAAGCATCGCGGTACCAAACCTGTCATAGGTTACAACTTGGCTGAAGCCGAGCCTCGTTGCAACATGTTTTGCAAATGCAACCCCATCACCGATGACAACGATATCGATGTCTTTTACTTCTTTGCCAAGAAGCTTATCACGCACATAGCCACCAACGACGTATGCTTCCAAGCCTAACGCATCGGCGATGGAGCCAATGTGAAGAAGCTTGTCCTGTGTTATTTCGATAGAGCGTTTAGCTCGAGTCATAATTCACAATGAAATTTTTTGTTGATGAATCTTTTCCATAATCGCATGGGCAATTTGCAAAGCCTGAAGTCCTTCTTCTGCTGTCACCATGGGTTCTTTGCCATTCTGGATGGAGCCGATGAACGTCTCTAATTCATACTTCAAGGCATTCACTTCTTTGATCTCGGGCTGCTCGTAAATGATTTTCCGCTTCCTGCTGCCCGAGGTTATTGCTCCTAACATCATCGTAGCTTCGGCAGATTTATCATCTTCATCTACAAGTCGGAAAACTTCAGCAATGCCCTCCGAGAAATCGACCGAGATATACGCATCGCGCTGGAACATACGCATCTTCCGCATCTTCTTTTGCGAGATCCGACTTGCTGTTACGTTCGCCACGCAGCCATTTTCAAATTGCAGACGGGCATTAGCGATATCAATGTTGTCAGAGACAACTGCTATACCGTTTGCTTCAATCTTTTCAACAGGGGAATGAACCAAGCTCAGGATAATATCAATATCGTGAATCATCAAGTCGAGAACAACCGCCACATCCGTACCTCGCGGGTTGAACTGTGCCAGTCGATGCGATTCGATAAACATCGGGTGCAGATGATAGTGTTCGAGTGCCAACAGCGCTGGATTGAAACGTTCAATGTGTCCCACCTGAATCTTAACACCGTTTTTCTTCGCTAATGTGATGAGCAACTCTGCTTCAGTGATAGTCTTCGTGATCGGTTTTTCAATCAACACATGTATTCCTTGTTGAATCGCTTGCTGTGCAAGTGCACAATGTGTGCTTGTCGGCGTGGCAATGCTGACCGCTTTGACGTTCTTGAGGAGTTCATCTACGGAATCAAACGCTTTCACGTCTAATTCTCGTGCAAGACTTTCAGAGCGATTCCTATCTACATCCATCATTCCAATCAATTCAACAAATGGAATTTCCGCATACATCTTCGCATGCAGCGAGCCAAGATGCCCGACACCAATAACACCCACAGGAAACTTGAGCATACGTTAATTCACTCGATCTGTTTTCAGGTTCTTTCTCACTTTGTAAACAGTGTAGTACCGCAGTTCCATGTTCAACAAGCCCATCCGGTAAAATGGTTTGGTAAATAAGGGAATCAGATTAGCATTTTTCTTCATTGCTTCTGGCTCTTCGGAGCGGTAGACGATGTAATCCGCATCGCAGGATGATTGATAGAGTTTTTGGGTAACAACTTCTTCAGCGGTATGTCCCGCTTTGACATAAGGAATCATTTCTGGAGAAGCTATTCCTGCACCATCACAAATTTTCCGATCTGAATAGTAACCAAGAGCACCAATATCCCATACCAGAATAACATCTTCAGGCTTGGTATTCTGTTTTAGCCACTCTCCAATCGAGACAAGCGATGCTTCCATCCCAACTTGAAATGCTTCAATGCCAGGTTTTACGGTAGCTTGATAAACAATCTGGCTCTGCGTAATCATTACCCCTGCTAACAGTACAACTCCAGCATACGCAAATCGATTCATAGGTGACCTCAATAAGAGGCGGAAGACGTATGTAAAAGCTAAGATAGTAATGAACGGTGTTACAAGCAACAAGTAGCGCGAGACTGCATGGACATGCATGATGGTGTACAGAAGCGGAATCAATATCAACCAGCCGAGTGCCAGAACACTTACTCGGAAGACATAGAATTTTTCCTCGTTAGTTGGAAATGGCAAACCGTCACGACTAAAATTTCGCAGAAGCAACACTCCGCTGACAATCATCACGACCAGTCCAATACCATCCGATGCACCGATAATTTTACAGATGTTCCAGAACTCTTGTATCATATCACCAATATCCAATCCCACATGAGATTTCACACGCACAGTAGTTGGAGTGATCGTCCCAAACGTCATAAAAGCATACATCAGCCACGGTGCAAGAAGAAGTACGTAGAGAGAGGCAGCTACTATCATCATCTTACGTGCACGCTGTTTATCGTGTGAGTTGATGTAGAGATCTAAAAGAATGATAACGATCAGCAAGCACGCTTCTGGTCGAACCAAAGCCAGTAGAGCAGCACATACCGTTGCAAAGACATACTCGTTTCTCAATGTAAAAAGAAATGCGATTAGCATGAGAAACACAGCAAGCGATGTCTCCATGCCCGACCCAGCCCAGCGGAGAAGCCAGATATTCAGCGAGTACGCTAACGTTGCTAGAATCGAGACAATGGTCTCACGAATGACTTCATACGCTACGAAGTAATAAATCAAAATTGACATACCTGCGAAAAAAAGATCGATCGCTTTCGCTGCAGTGTATAGATCTGTGCCCAACACACCACTCAATGAGATGATAAACATCCAGAGCGGACTGGTGAAACCATACGTCGGCTCTCCAGCATTAAATGAAATCCCTTTGCCATGGAGAATGTTTTTTGCAAACTGCAAATAGATGTACGTATCGTCGGGAGTGTAACCAAAATGTGAGCCTGCTGTTACATAAAAGACGAGCACGATAAATGGTAACGCAAACAGGATCAGCCTCTTGTTCAGATGGTCGTTACTCAATAGGATTACTCTCTATGGTTGAGATGGCTGTTCGTATCCAATCAGAAAACTCCATCACGCTGTGAAAGCGGAAGTCAACATCCATCTGCAGCACCTTATCTTTGCTGTAGGAATCCCACAGCACGGCAGCGATGGGAACGCCAGCCTCATGTGCTGCCTTCACATCAGCCACTGAATCGCCGACCATTAAGACTTCATGCGGTCGCAGACGGAATCTCTTCATCACTTTTTGTATTCCTTCAGACGATGGTTTGTGACTGCTCACATCATGACCGGTAATAATAATATCGAAATAATCTTTAAGTCCAATCTTTTCCAGAGTGATCAACGCTGTCCGACTTCCTTTACCCGTAAAGACTGCTAACAGAATCCCTCGCTGCTTGAGGAAGTCAAGAATCTCTCGTATTCCCTGATATGCATCAGCCAGCCGGGGATGATGAGCCTCGTAAAAAGTGTAAAACTCATCCATGGCTTCATCAGCACGCTCAGCACCGACAAGCTTTTCAATGGCAACTTCTTCAGGGGGACCAAACATTGCGGTGATTTCACTCGGAGTAAATACCTTACCCGCGTACTTCTTAGCAACATGGTTGAACGTTGAAAAAATCAACTCATTGGTTTGGGCGAGGGTGCCGTCGAGGTCGAAGATGATACAAGAAAAACGTTTCATAGTATCAAAAATATACCAAAAAATGGAGGGAGTTACAAAGGAGAAGGATTTTAGATTTCGGATTAGGGATTGTAGATTTAGATTATTTTCTATATATTTGCATATAAAGAAAGTTCACCTCATCAAGCATAAAATGCTATTAACAATTCTCGTAAGGTAAAATCATGACCATCGACAACATCGCACAATGCTTAGGCACTGATGCAAAAAATTTGCTTGAGTACAAATGTAAGGGAATTCCGAAGGATTCGCTCCAGCTTCCCGGACCCGAGTGGGTAGATCGGATGTACGGACTGTCCGACCGTCCCGCACCCGTGTTGAAAAGCCTGAACTGGATGATTCATCAGGGTCGACTGAAACATACAGGGTATCTTTCGATCTTGCCAGTCGATCAGGGCATTGAACATTCAGCCGGTGCTTCGTTTGCACCGAACCCATTCTACTTTGATCCTGAAAATATTGTAAAGCTTGCCATTGAGGGTGGATGCAATGCGGTTGCATCAACGCTTGGTGTGCTTGGCTCTGTTGCACGGAAGTACTCACACAAAATTCCTTTTATCCTGAAACTCAATCACAATGAATTCCTCTCGTACCCTAATACGTACGATCAAATCATCTTCGCACGAGTGAAGCAAGCATTCGACATGGGCGCTGTTGCTGTGGGTGCAACGATCTACTTCGGGTCGGCGGAATCCAAACGACAAATCCAGGAAATTGGACTTGTGTTTCAACAAGCACATGAACTTGGCATGGCAACGGTTTGCTGGTGTTATTTGCGCAATGCCGCGTTCAAAACTCCAGAAAAAGATTATCACCTCGCCGCCGATCTCACCGGACAAGCAAACCATCTTGGTGTTACCCTCGAAGCTGACATTGTGAAGCAGAAACTGCCGGAGAATAATGCCGGCTTTGAAGCATTAAAGTTCGGCCGTACACACAAGAAAGTTTACACCGATCTCACAAGCGATCACCCGATTGACCTCTGCCGGTATCAGGTTGCAAATTCTTACGTGGGAAGAGCTGGCTTGATCAATTCTGGTGGTGAATCCAAAGGCGCTTCAGATATGGCAGAGGCGGTTCGAACAGCAGTGATTAACAAACGTGCGGGAGGCATGGGACTGATCTCCGGTCGCAAGGCATTCCAAAAGCCAATGGAGGAGGGGATTAAGATTCTCAACGCAATTCAGGATGTGTATCTCTGTAAAGAGGTTACAGTAGCCTAACGCCAAGTGCGACGCACCTTGTTCCGAATGAACAGCGCCGGAAGTGCGTTGCATATCATATTACCTTGAACAAAACAATCACACTCAAAAAAAACGAAGACAAGCGCATTGCCAGCGGTCACCTCTGGGCATTTAGTAATGAGATTCAGGAGATTCAAGGTGATCCACAGATGGGGGATATTGTTGAGCTTCGCAATCACGCTGGAGAATTTCTGGGCATCGGACTATTCAACCCGCATTCGCTCATCAGCGTTCGTCTTCTAACGCGTCAACGTGAAGAAATCGATTTTCAGTTCTTCAAAAAAAGGATAGAAACAGCTTTTGCCTTGCGCAAAACTATCTATCCAGATTCAGAGACTTTCCGTTTGATCCATGGGGAATCGGATTTTCTCCCCGGGCTTATTGTGGACAAGTATAACGAATATCTCTCTGTTCAAACGTTTTCTGTAGGAATGGATAAACGGTTGACACTTATCTGCGACGTCATTGAATCACTATTCCATCCAAAGGGCATCGTCGAGCGAAACGAAACACCTGTTCGATCACTCGAAGGGTTAGAGCAGCGGAAAGGGATACTTCGAGGCTCGATCGATACCGTCACAATCTCGGAGTACGATATTAAGTACTCTATTGATTTACTGGAAGGGCAGAAGACAGGATTTTTCTTAGACCAGCGCGAAAACCGGAAAGCATTTCAGCGCTATGCGAAAGGCATGAATGTGCTCGATTGTTTTTGTAACGATGGGGGATTTGCACTCAATGCAGCATACGCAGAAGCATCGCACGTTACAGGCATCGATATTTCTGAACCAGCCATTCAGCGAGCTATCTCCAACACGAAGTTGAATAACCTTGATTCACGTCTCCAATTCGTCCCTGCTGATGTCTTTACGTTTCTCACCGAAGCTGTCAGCAATAACCGGCAATTTGATGTTATCAATCTTGATCCACCGTCATTCACTAAAAGTAAGAAAACGGTTCGGAAGGCAAAGCGAGGTTACAAAGACATTCACACTCATGCTTTTCGTTTGTTGAAACCTGAAGGAATTCTTGCAACTGCTTCCTGTTCGTATCACATCACTGAAGAGACGTTTCTCTCTCTTATCAATGAGACTGCCCGAGATGCTGGAAGGAATATAAGCCTTTTAGAGTGGCACGGTGCTGCACCAGATCACCCAACACTTCCTGCAATGCCAGAAACCAAATATCTAAAATTCGGCATCTTTTGGGTAGAGTAGCCGTATAACTCACTAATGTATAACTCACTAAAGAGTTGCCTTTGTCAAGAATCGGAGTTATATTGAAGAAGAAACTGTGTCAGATCCTAAGGGTGTAGGTGTTGTGGTGCGTCGTAGGTTATCCGTAATTCTCATAAGCCTATGTGTTGCTTTGTCGTCTCTGAATTCACAAGAACAAAACTCATCGAGAAACGACTCAACGATGGTTTTTGGGACGATCACCCAACCATTGCCACCAATAGAGGTTAAGTCTCCAAGAAATTCATGGGGTGTGGATTTGCTCGTTTCTAATGGTGGCTTCGGATTAGGAACGTTCTATCGGCACGAGTATTCTGATCATCTCTCGGGCTTCATCGATTTTTCAATCTCTGAATCGAAGGATGAAGATGAAAAAGATTACGTCAACATCTTCGGTGTGAGCTTTACGCCGGGCAAGGTTAACCGCTTCCTTGTGATGCCCTTGTATGTAGGCGTCCAGAGAAGGCTGTTCAAGGATGATATTATGGACAACTTTCGCCCTTACCTTAATGCTGCAGCCGGACCAACTTTGATTTATGTTTTTCCTTACAACGAAGAGTACTTCAAAGCCCTTGGACGCGGACATCCAGAATATACATTTGGCGGCTACGTGGGTATCGGTGCTTTCTTCGGTTCTGAGCGGGCGAGCCTCCTCGGACTAAATCTCCGTTACTATTTCGTTCCGTATCCTGCGGGTATCGAAAGTTTAAGGGATAGTTATAAGAAGCAATTCGGTGGATTTTATATCACGGTGAACTTTGGTAGCTCGTGGTGAGAAGAGCTTAGTGGTTCGAGTTTTGAGATTCAGTATGACATACACATGACTTGAAATCTCATTTTCCGAACCCCTAACCTCGAACCAGCAAATAGTTCCTCAGGAACTTGCCCGTATACGACTTCTCAACCCTGATCACATCCTCCGGTGTTCCAACTGCGACTACATCTCCTCCTTTATCACCTGCCTCAGGACCTAAATCAACAATCCAATCCGCACACTTAATGACATCCATGTTATGCTCAATGATGAGAATAGAGTTACCCTTCTCGATGAGTGCATTGAAGGCGTTGAGCAACTTAGCGATGTCATCGAAGTGAAGTCCTGTTGTCGGTTCATCGAAGATAAACAGCGTGTGTTTACCTTCCTCTTGATTCGCAAGGTGTGCGGCAAGCTTCACTCGCTGCGCTTCACCACCAGAAAGCGTTGTGGCCGACTGCCCAAGACGAATGTATCCCATGCCAACATCATCTAGCACCTTCAACCGCTTGGCAACTTTTCGACCGCTTGCGTGGGCATTGAAGAATTGCATTGCCTCGTTCACCGTCATGTTGAGGATCTCATCAATGTTTTTATCTCTGTAGCGTATCTCTAATACCTCTCTCTTAAAGCGTTTCCCTTTACAAACCTCGCAGGTAAGCTCTATATCGGCAAGAAATTGCATCTCAATGGTTTGAACACCACTTCCTTCACACCCTTCACATCGTCCGCCAGGAACGTTGAACGAAAAGTATCCCGGTGTGTACCCGTGGATCTTTGCTGCTTGAGTCTGAGCGAACAGCTCACGGATCAAGTCGAACACCTTGATGTAGGTTGCAGGATTAGAGCGTGGTGTTCTGCCTATCGGCGATTGATCAACAAGCTCAACGTCATCGATCAACTCCATTCCTTCAATTGCCCTGTGCTTACCCACCGCATTACTCTGTTGTCCTTTTAACTTCTTTAAGCCAGCATACAGAACCTCATGGACAAGCGTGCTTTTTCCTGAGCCACTGACACCCGTAACAGCAACGAACATGTTCAGTGGCATTGTGATGTCTATAGACTTAAGATTATGCTCTGCTGCTCCACGAACGGTGATTCCTTTTCCACTTCCTTTGCGGCGTTTTGCAGGAACGGGGATGGAGAACTCCCCGCCAAGATATTGTCCTGTAAGCGATTGCTTATCCTTCAGAAGAGTCTGATACTCTCCTTGGAAAACGACTTCACCACCAAATTCTCCAGCTCGCGGACCAAGATCGACTATCACATCGGCGGATTTAATCATATCAGCATCATGCTCGACGACGAGAACTGTGTTGCCCACATCTCGCAGTGATTTCAGAATAGAGATCAGCTTGTTATTATCTCTTGGATGAAGTCCGATGCTCGGCTCATCCAACACATAGAGCGATCCGACTAACGACGAGCCAAGGGCTGTGGCGAGGTTGATTCGCTGTGATTCTCCACCTGACAATGTGTTCGACAATCGATCAAGCGTGAGATAACCGATGCCTACATCAACAAGGTATTTCAATCTCCTGCGGAGTTCTTCCAAGATTCTTCTGGCAACTTCTAGTTCATATGAAGACAGCTCAAGCTTGTTAAAAAATGTGTGAGCTTCTTCGATGGTCATCTGGACAACATCGTGAATTGTCTTACCATCAATTTTGATGTAGAGTGCCTCTGGTCTGAGACGTGCAGCATGACAGGCATCGCACGTGGTGTAACCACGGTAGCGGCTTAAAAAGATTCGGTAGTAAATTTTGTATGTCTTGCGCTCGATCTGCTTGAAGAAATCATAAATGCCTTCATAGCCATCGTATCCATTCAACACAATATCAAGTTCTCTTCGAGTCAAATCCTTGAATGGCATGTCAACCCGAAGCTTTGCATCATAGGCAATGCGCAACAGATTTCGCAGATTGTGATGCCACTTCGGTGTCGTCCATGGGTGAATTGCCCCATCACGAATCGATAAGTCTTTATTCGGCACGACAAGATCCATATCGATACCAACGGCACGACCAAAGCCTTGACATTTCGGACAGGCACCGTAGGGGTTGTTGAACGTAAACAGTCGTGGATCGGGCTCTTCATAGCGTATGTTGCACCTTGAACACTCGTAATGCTGATTGAAGTGTAATTCTTTCTCTACATCTAATAGCTTAATGATTGCATACCCATCTCCAGCTTTGAACGCCATTTCAATCGAATCCACCCACCGTGTGTCCTCTGTATCGTTGCGGAACATTAAACGATCAACAAGGACAAGAATATCCCTCTTCTTTGCTTTTGAGTTGATAGATCGCTCGTTGAGATCGATCAATTCATTCTTGTAAAGCACACGGAAAAATCCCTGTTTCTTCAGATTTTCCAATTCTTGCAAAAGCGTTGCATCCTTATGCTCATGGAGCGGGAAGAGGATATATAATTTGAGTTCTCTATGTTCTTGACTCTCTGCTCTCAGCTTCTCCAACACTGTCCTCACGGAATCTCTCTGCACGAGCTGCCCACATTTATAGCAATACGTTTTTCCAATTCGAGCAAAGAGAAGTCGGAGGTAATCATAAATTTCTGTTGTCGTGCCTACAGTGGAGCGTGGATTCCGCGACATGGTCTTCTGTTCAATAGCAATCGCTGGACTAATGCCCTGAATAAAATCGACGTCGGGCTTATCCATGCGCTCGAGGAATTGGCGTGCATAGGCTGAAAGACTCTCAACAAACCTGCGCTGCCCTTCTGCGTAGATGGTGTCGAAAGCGAGGCTTGACTTCCCCGAACCGCTGACGCCAGTGAAGACGATGAGCTTATTCCTTGGAAGTTCAAGTGAAATGTTTTTGAGGTTGTGGACACGGGCACCACGGATGATGATGTTGGAGTGATTCCGACGAGTAGCAGGAATTATAGGTTTGACAGTCTGTTCGTCAACCGATTTTTGACGCTTTGTCTTTAGCATACTTTACTTCAATGTGCGACGCACTTCGCATCGTCACTTCATCGATAAGTGCGTCGCATCTTGGCACACATTTAAAGCAGGCTAACCATCAACGCGACGCTCGCTGCAATTTGAGAGAACGTTTCTTCTCCGTCTTCTTTTCCAACCACATTGAAGATTTGATATTTTAATGAGGTATCAAAACTCCCAAACGCAGGAATCGAAAATTCAACACCTGCACCAAGCCCTACTCCACCTCGCGTATAAGATGATGTGCCCGTTCCCTCATTCTTAAAAATATTCACAAGCGCATCGGCACCGAAATAAGGTTTGACCATGACTGAAGGGATCGGGTATTCCAGTCCAACACCAAGCATCCACTGCGAATCAGTCTTGTCCGTATTCTTTTCTGGCAATCGATTATAATATCCTGAGCTGACAATGCTCAGCGGTATGAAACTATGCAAGCGAATTTTTGCACCAACATGGTATCCCGTCTTGGAGGCGTCACTTAATTTGCCGGTCGGTAACGACACACCTCCACCTACCCCAAGATCGAATTTAACAGGTGAGCTTACACCTGGCATCTGAGAGTAAGTCGCATGGGAAAACAACATAATAATAAACATCCCCACCACCAAAGATTTCTTCATAGAATGATCTCCTGTTTGTTTTTGAAATAGTGATTTAGATGATACGATTTTACTTTTATGATAATACTTCATTGTGATATTCCTGAAGGCTCTTCACGCTCGAATGTTTCTCTCTCATCCACTGAATGCCTTTAACCACTGCCGCCGCCGCTGAGACAGTTGTGATGATGGGAAGTTTGGCTTCAAGCGCAGCACTTCCAATCGCAAGCTCATCGAAGCGCGACACTTCACCAAGCGGGGTATTGATGACAAGTTGGATGTTACCGTTTTTAATGTGATCAACAACGTTAGGCACACCCTCGTTTACCTTAAAAACCATTGTATTGTGGATGTTGTACCTCTCCAGAAAAGCCGAGGTTCCTCTTGTTGCAAAGATTCTGAAATTAAGTCTGGCAAGACCTTTTGCTACCTCAGCCATATCATAATTTTTGTCGTTGTCATTGATGCTAATGAAGACGCCTCCTTCTGTCGGTAAATTTCCTCCCGCTCCAATGAGTGCTTTGGCAACGGCTTCTCCATACGTGTCTGAAAGTGCCATCACTTCCCCTGTAGAGCGCATTTCAGGTCCGAGAAATACTTTAGCTTTTGGGAATTTCCCAAATGGAAAAACAGGCTCCTTGACAGCTATATGTTCCAGTGGAGCCTCGAGTCGCGCACCAAGCTCCTTGAGCGTTCGACCGACCATCACCTTTGCGGCAATCTTCGCCAGAGGAATACCAACTGCTTTGCTCACAAACGGCACTGTGCGAGATGCACGTGGATTGACCTCAAGCACATAGACAATTCCATTTTTCTCGGCACACTGAACGTTGATGAGACCACGAACACGGAGTGCAAGTGCGAGCTTACGGGTGAAATCCTTCAATTGCTCCACCACCTGAACGCTCTCGGCTTCTGACATCAGCACGCATGCACTATCACCAGAATGAATGCCCGCTTCTTCAATATGCTGTAACACACCACCGATGAGCACGTCTTTTCCATCGCAGACGGCGTCGACATCAAACTCCTTTGCATCTTCCAAGAATTTGTCGATGAGGATTGGATGATCAGGTGATACATTAACGGCGGCTTTCATGTACTCTTCCAGTGCTTCTGGCTTGTACACGATTTCCATTGCTCGACCACCAAGCACATACGAAGGGCGTATAAGAACCGGATAGCCTATCGATGCTGCAACTGCTTTTGCTTCTTCCAGAGAACTTGAAATGCCATCCTGCGGATGAGGGATATGAAGCTTTTTCAATAAATCACCGAAGCGCTTGCGATCTTCTGCAATGTCGATACTGTCAGAAGAAGTGCCAAGAATTTTCACGCCATTCTCTTCAAGAGCCTTCGCAAGCTTCAAAGGAGTCTGTCCACCAAAACTGACGATCACTCCTTCAGGTTTTTCCACTTCACATATATCAAGGACATTTTCTAACGTCAGGGGCTCAAAATACAGCTTGTCAGTTTGATCGTAGTCTGTTGAGACAGTCTCAGGATTACAGTTGATCATGATCGTCTCGTATCCTTCTTCCTTCAGGGCAAAGACACCATGCACACAACAGTAATCAAACTCGATACCCTGACCAATACGATTTGGTCCACCACCTAGGATGATCACTTTCTTTTGAGAACTAACGTTGACTTCGTTCTCTGTCTCGTATGTTGAGTAATGGTAAGGCGTATGTGCTTCAAACTCTGCCGCACAGGTATCGACGGTTTTAAATACCGGCTCGACACCAAGTTGTTTGCGTAGCTTGCGAACCGTTAGCTCATCTGTCTTCCAGAGATAGGCGAGCTGACGATCCGAGAAACCGTCTTGCTTGGCTTTCAATAGTATGTCATAAGTAATTTTTTTCACAGATGTATCAACTGCAAATCTAACTTCAGCGTTTTCCTTCCGATTCTGTCTTCCTCAATTTCTTATAGAGTTCAAGCTGCTTTGTCGTTAGGATGTCCTTCGTTCTGAGATGTGCAACCAAATGTACTCCGCGTAACCTCCCACGGAGTCTGCCAATTTGCTCAGCATCATCACTGAGGGATTTCGCACTCACCAAACCATTCCTGAACGCGTCGTTCATTTCCTGTTCAATATCGATGATCCGCTTGCCCAACTCTCTCGCTCGCGCACGCATTTCTTCATACGCTTCACGAACAGATTTCTTTTGCTGATCAGTCAGGTTGAGTTCTTTTGCTAACTCCAACACATGCTTTGGTCCTGGATAGCCGTTCATTTCAGCGACCATTGCCTGACCCATGCCCTCAGCATTAAGCAAGCCCTCACGATCTGTGGGAACCTGCGGCAGCGCAAACTGAAAAATGCAACATGAGAAAATAAAAAATGAAAAGATGTGTCTCAT
>JACQVI010000152.1 GCA_016209795.1 Ignavibacteriota bacterium | reverse complement strand
GCACCGGCATTGTAGTAACTGTAGCCGCCGCCCTGATTGGCGAAGATGTTGTTGACGATGTTGATGCCTGAGCCGCCGGCATTCTCCACCCTGAGTGCCTGACCCGAGGAGATGCTGGTGCTGGTGATGTTGACGCTGTTGTAGTAGAGGTCCTGGTTGGTACAGGTGTAGAGGTAGATGCCGTAGGCGGTCGAGGTGCCTCCGATGGCAACGACGTTGTTGGCAATCAGTCCCCGTGGTGTGGGGATGCCTGTGCCTCCATCGGACTGATAGAGGTAGATGCCATAGGAGGAACTGCTGAGACTGATCGTGTTTTTCTGGACCTGCAGAGCGCCGTTACAGTTGTGCAGCTCCATCCCCCGACTGGCATTGGGAACGGTCATGGTGTTGCCGTTGATCTGCGGACTGGTCTGATAGCGTGCAAAGATCGGGTTGTAGCCTGTGGTGCTGAACGTGTTGCCTGTGATCTGCAAGCCCGATGACGGAACAGAGGTACTGACGCCATCGAGGTACACGCCATAACTGCCGTTGCTGAAGGTGTTACCACTGATGACAGTGTTGTCGAGAGAGTCACCGTCGGCATAGAGTATGGCAAGATTTGCAGAGCTGGACGTCGTTGAAACGCTGGTGAGTATATTGTCGATGAATCGATTATTGTTGGCATCGCCGTCTAACTTTATCACTACACCATAACTGGTGCTACCACTGGCGATCAACGTCATATTCTGAAACGTGATGTAATCAGCTTGATTGAGACGCACGACATAGTTATTAGATGCTGTCGGCGTAAACTGGAGCGCGACATCTGTGGCGTTGCCAGACTGGGATTGAAACGCAATGGTGTTCGAGCTGCTTGCGCCCGTAATTTGTCCGATAACGAATTGATCGGTGTAAGTTCCATTAAGCACATTAAAAATTACTGCACCAGAAACACCTTGCGAGGTGAGATCGTTCACTGCAGCAGTGAACGTACTGTAATTTCCACCTGAGCCTATCGTATATGTTCCTGAGAGTTGTGCGTTGAGTGGTGTGGAATTCAAGGCAAGTAAGAAGATGAGTATTGTTGCCCATAAAAGATTTTTCACTTGAACAAAAGAGCAAGAGTGCCACATAAACCCTCCTAATTTTTATTTGGTAAATTTGTTTAGAATTAGTTGCCGAGAGAACTGATCTGAGACTAAATCTCGGGTGAGTTGATTGTCCATATCTTACGAAAAGAATATGGCTTTGTCAAGGATTAAAGCAATAAAATGTAAGGTGTCATTGTCTTCACGAAACCGTTCAAAAAATGCCTGTATCATCTTGATTTTAAAGAAGTAAATTGTTACGTTGCTTTGGATTAGACAATGAATTCCACGAGTCTTAAGAAGCTCCGAGAAATCGTCGGCTCAGAAAATGTGCTCGATTCTCTAGAATCTCGAATTGCTTACTCATATGATGCCACGGCAATCAAGCCTCAATTACCGTTTGCTGTGGTTCGACCCCATGCTGCAGAGGAGATTTCCGAAATCGTCAAGCTTGCCAATGAAGAACGGTTCCCGATTGTCCCTCGAGGTTCTGGTACAGGTCTGAGTGGCGGTGCACTACCGATGGAAAATGCTATCGTCCTTCTCACCAACCACTGGAACCACATCCTCGAGATCGATCAAGAAAATTTAACGGTAACAGTTGAACCCGGTGTAATCACGGGTCAACTCCATCAAGCTGTGGAGAAACTTGGCTTTCTTTATCCACCAGACCCTGGAAGCTCAAGCATCTGCACCATCGGTGGAAATGTTGCAGAAAATTCTGGAGGCTTGCGAGGATTGAAGTACGGTGTGACGAAAAATTATGTGTTGGGATTGGAAGTTGTTTTGCCGACTGGTGAAATTCTCCATACGGGAGGAAAGTCGGTAAAGGATGTTGCTGGCTATAATCTCAAAGATGTTCTCATTGGTTCCGAAGGCACGTTAGGGATCTTTACAAAGATTTTGCTTAAGATTATTCCGAAGCCTGAAACATCGAAGACTATGATTGCCTTCTACTCGTCGATGGATGATGCCGCCAAAACGGTCTCAGCGGTTATCGCTGCGAAGATTACGCCGGCAATGTTAGAATTTCTCGATAATACCACCATCAGATGTGTGGAAGATTATACGCATCTTGGATTACCGGTCGATGCTGAAGCGATGTTACTGATTGAAGTAGATGGACGAAAAGGGGTTGTCGAAGAAGACGCGACCAGGATTACCGAGATTTGCAGGCACCACAACGCTGCTTCCATCAAGATTGCGCACGATGAGCAGGAGTCGGTGAAGCTCAAGACCGCACGACGAGCAGCATTCACATCGCTTGCACGAGTGAAGCCGACAACAATTATGGAAGACGTTGCCGTTCCTCGTGCCGACCTTGTAAAGCTCGTTGCACGCATTCGTGAGATAGGGAAGAAGAACGATGTGCCGATTGGAAATTTTGGTCATGCAGGTGATGGAAATCTCCATCCAAATTATCTCACTGATGAACGAAACGCCGAAGACTTTGCCCGTGCGACGAAGACCGTCTTTGAAGTTGAAGAGGCGGCTATAGAACTTGGCGGAACCATTACCGGAGAACATGGTGTCGGTTTGTACAAGAAGCCGCTCTTGGAAAAGATGGTTGGCTCTCCGTCAATACAAATGATGAGGACGTTGAAGCAGATGATGGACCCGAACAACATCCTGAATCCGGGCAAGATTTTTGACTTGAAGCCTCGCTGTGAGGGACCACTGCCACGAGACAGAGAGCAGATTAAGAAGTTTGAGGATGTGGCGTGGATATGAGGTCTTTTCAGGGGAGGATGAAAATATGAAGCCATGTTTTATTTGTGGAAAGGAAACAGAAAATCGAGAGAATGTGGGAGTCCCATTTCTCATTAAAGTGAGTTGCAAAAGATGTGGGACTTTCCAGATTCATTTTGGAGCGGAGGTAATGGGGCTAGGTGAACATGAACACCAGCGGTACATACTATCTGGATATAATAGGGAACGGACGTATCTTGGTCTACCAATATTGACATTCAATGAGAGTAATTTGGAGAGTAATTTGGATGATGTCTTTTCCTCGATTGTTTATCCAAGAACTTTACCTGAGAAGCTCGATAGAATTATTGGTTACATTGGAGATCGGTCCGAATATATTGGACATCGTGTACCATTGGATATGCAGAATGATTATCCGATAACGTATTCAAAGG
>JACQVI010000140.1 GCA_016209795.1 Ignavibacteriota bacterium | reverse complement strand
CCTTTTCGGCAGGCGGGGACGTTCCAGGACAGGCGAGGGATCCAGCAGCAAAAAACCTTCCTTGTGACTCCACCTGAAAAAACGTTTGAGCGTGCTGAGTTGATCCCACTGATAACGAGCGCTGAGGCGTCGGCCTTTCTCGTCCTGCCTGAGATACAAAAACTTTTGGTAATGTTTTAAGAGCGTCGGTGTGATTTCCTGAGGCGCCAGCAGCTCTCTCTGCTCACACCACCGCGCGAACAGTGTCAGGTTGGAACGCACTTTTTTCAGACTCTGTTGGCTGTAGTGTTTCTGTTCCATCCAGCTCAGATGCCGGTTCACCAGGCTTTCCAAAGAGGCTCCGGTTTCCATGTTTTTCCTCGGTTGTTCGTGGGTGGAGGAATTCACAAAAAAAGACCCCCCTTGTTCATTTTTGGAGTTTTTGACACTGAATCGACTGAAAGCCTTTGCGGATCAGGGATTGAAGCAAATGGAGAACCCCTAAGATGGGGGTAAGATGGGGGTAAGATGGCCCTAAGAACTCGCGCCTTTCCCCCTCAGAACTTCTCTTTTTGCCCTCAGAACTTTCTCCGCGAGATCCATCAGAGAGGTTCTGTTTTTTGGAGGGTACTGGGATCGGCCAGCTTCAGAATGAACTTTGATCCATCTTTTCCCTCACCCGACCAGAGCAGTTCATAGAGAAAGGACTGTCCCCGGCCTCCCTGATGACAGTGCAGATATTCCAGGGTTTCCAAACGTTTGAGATGAATCTGCAATTGGGTATCACTCCATAAAAGCCGTTCCCTGATATGCCGCCGCGTGAAGAGGATTTCCCCTTGATCGAGTCCATCAGCGTTCATGATCTCTTGGACCATCTCATCAAGCAGTTCCAGCAAACGCCGGGTTTGCGGAGCGAGTTCATCCAGACAGCGTCCAAAGACTTCAGAAGCCAGACGGTTCGCTACCGCGATGTCTTCCGGCGTGACCTCAATGTACTCGATTCCACGGCCTTCAATCTCCACTTGCTTCAAAGGACGCTGGTATTGATGTAAAAAAGTGACGGCTTCAATCAGGCTTAAATACTTGGCGTTGTCTCGGCGGTTACGCAGGTAATCGGTCATGAAGGTCAGTTGACTCTCATAAGGATTGACGATGGTCAGCGGACGCAAAAGACGCTGGGCGTTGTGATGTTTTTTCTTCACGTTTTCTTTGGCTTTTTTCGCTTTTAAGCCCTCCAGGGTTTTGGAATGCCGCTGCTTCTGGTGAATCAAGGCGGTTTGTTCCCGGCTTTCTTCAACCGTGAGGCGGATAAAGCGGTTCAGCAGTTCCTCGTTAATCTCTGCCGCTGTGGTGGTGACCAGCATCGCCGATGGTCCCTCGACTCGTTTCTCCTGCATCTTGAATTCTCCGCTTGAAGGATCTTTGATGGTGGTGGCGATTTTGAGGAATTTGTCACTGATCAGGTTCTTTAAGGCGTAGTCCGCTTTCTCGGTTCCCTCTTCCTCGGAGATGGCTAAAACCTTATGCGCCAGTTGGGTTTCCTCAGCGTAGTAAAGAGCTTGTTCAGTGATGGTCGTCCAGCGCTGGTATTCTTCAGGAGGCGTTAAAGCCAGCACGCCATCCATCAGCGTTGTTTTTCCCGCTGAAGACGAACTTTGAATCAGCACGGCTAAAGGATCATCGAGTTTGCGGGATACCGACGCCAGATAACCCACAAGTTTGTTGGTCTCCTCTCCCACAATGCCGATGGTCTCAAAGTCTTTGAAAAGCTGATCAAGCAGGTTGAGATCTTTGAGGAAGTTCAACGCCTCGGTCTGTTCCTCTTCGCTCATGCTGGTGACCGCTGCCTTTTTGTCAGCCGTCTCCTTGCGGCTCAGAGTTTGTTCGGCGAAGGTCTCGACTTCCAGCAGCAGTTTGCCAATATCCCGCTTGATCACGCTTTCTTCACACTCCAGTTCCTTCGCGGCTTCCTTGATGAAGTTTTGGCGTTGCCGATTGGAAACCAGATCCAGCGTGTCCATGAAAAATGCCTGGTTGAGCGTCACGCGAATCTGAATTTTCAGGTGATCGAGAGCGCTGATCTTTTCCAGTCCCCGCAAACGGTAGCTTCGATTGCCGTAAGTCGTTTCAGCGTCTTGTCCCCGCCATTGAAGCGCGCTTTTTCCGGCTAAGGAATCCCCGGCTAAAGAGGAAGACCGCGAGGTTTTGCCATGAACTACGGAGGGCTGGTAGGCCTGACGCTGTGCCATTAACTCCTGAAAGGCTGTTTTCGGATCAGGAACCGCGAGCGCGAACTGATTGACATCTTTCCCCTTGGGAAGCAAAAGACGAAAGACCTCAAAGCCGGATTCCATCAACTCAGGAGCCAGTTTGTTCGCCGCGTTGTTTCCAGCCTCATCGTTGTCATAAGCCAGGTCAATCCGCTTCACCCCTTGCCGCTGACAATACTCCCGGAGTTCATCGGTGAAGCCGTTGACACCAAAGGAAGCGGTGACATGCCGGAAGCCCTGAACCCAAAACGTTAAAGCGTCAATCACTGATTCACAGAGGATCAAAGGCTGGTCGAGTCCGATAGCGTTGAAGTTAAAAATCCCCTGATGGGGACCTGGCAGGTAAAGGTGATCAGGACAACCGTCTTTGGAATGAACCCGGCGTCCGTAGATTTCCCCCAGCACGCCGTCTGTTTTGTAAATCGGAAAGGTCAGGTAGGAATCAAAGTGCTCGCTGCCGCGCTCTTTCAAAATCCCTCTGTGTTTGAGAAATTCACGAATCCGGTTCTTCTTTCCACGCTCATTGGCAGGAGTGATTTTCGACAGGGTGCGGTTGGAATAGCCGATTTGAAAAGCGTCGAGCATCTCAGGATGATTCAAGCCTCTCCCTTGCAGGTACGCTAACGCCGAAGGGGTTTCCAAAAGGGTTTGGTGATAATAGTGAATCACCGAACGTAAGGCTTTTCTGAACTCAACCTCCTCGGTCAAGGATTCAGGAGTGAATGGTTTTCCGCTTGTATCCAGGGAGTCGGACATGCTAGTTTCCTTTTCAGTGATCTGTTTGGATTGCTGTGTTTTGGGGCATTCGCTTAAACTTTCCACGGTTTGTTGAATGTCCCATCCCTTCATCTCCATCACAAAATCAATCACGCTTCCGCCCTTGCCGCAGCCGAAACAATGCCAGAGCCTCTTCTCCGGTGTCACATGAAACGAGGGGGTCTCTTCTTGATGAAAGGGGCATCGCCCAATCATGTCCTGCCCTTGTTTCTTGAGCGCTACTCCCGCTTGTTCCACTATTTTAACAAGACAGACCTCCCGTTTGATCCGATCTATTGTGTTTTTTGCCATAAGGATTCCTTTCTCTCTTTCTCAATTGTTCAAAAAGTAAGTCCCTGAGTAAGTCCACGGACTCCCGCAACTGTAGCGGATTCACCAAGGCGCGGCCTGTCGAGTAGGCCGCGTTTTTTTGCTTCACCTCTTCTCCTGTGAAGACAAAAACGATTTGTCGATCTCCAACAGATCGAGTCTCACGCAAATGACATCCAGCACATAATAAATACGCTCCCTTAAAAATATCTCGTGTCTCTATCTCAGTCATAATTTTTCCTCGAAAAAATACCTTTGCTCTCATTCGGGGCATAAGAAACTCTTTTCATAAAAAAACATTGTCTTGTTTGACATTGCTAATAGATGTCTTATAAGACAATATCAAGAAAAAAATGATTTGCTTTAGATGCTTTGGCACAGAAAGATGGACCAGGAGGTGACATGAGAAAAAATCGACCAGCAAATTTGAAAGATTTTGGGGAGAAGTTAAAGCAATTGAGAGCAAAAAAAGGGTGGTCTCAAGGGCAGGTAGCTCTCAAGATAGGAATTCCCGCTGAAAGAATCTCTAAGTATGAAAATGACGTGATCTTTCCAACAGTAGACATGGTTATTAAATTATCGAAAACTTTAGGAGTAACCACAGATTATCTTCTTTGTGGCGATCCAGAACATGACACCCTTCATCAAATCCCGGATCAAGAATGGTTGAAGCGATTTAATGTGATTGGGGAACTTCCCGAAGATGAACAACAAGCCTTAAAGATGATCATTGACGGCATGCTAAAAAAACATCGTTTCGAGAAAGTTTTGGAAAACCCTGTTTAGGAAAATCGGTCAATGGATTTCAGACTATTAAAAAATGCCTGGGAAATTTTGGAAGAGATTCAATCGAAGTATCCAGGCCCCTATGTGATCATGGGATACACAAAAGAATTCGATTTAGACCGATTTGATGCAGAAAAAATCACCAGTATTCAAGCCTTTCCACACAAACAGCCCCCTACCTTTTCACACCACAATCTCCGTTGTGTCTACCAAGAGTTTCGTCAAAAATATCAGGAAGGGCATTGGAAAATTGTTGTTCTGAATAAAAAGAGAGAGATCGTGGTTTTAGATACTGAATTAATGGATCGGATTCCTTTAACAGAAGCCGCTTGTTGAAGCATGAAGTCTTACAAAGAGCAGTGGAAGCTCTAGCCAGAAACTAGGCATTGGGTTACTTCCTCTTTTTTTTGCGTTCTTTTAGTATCTGTTCTAACTCACTGTCATCTACGTCTTGTAAAAGATCCCTTAATAATGATGGTTTTTTTTGCCGCAAAAGCCTCACAACCTCCCGCATATTATCAACTCCGATTTGGGGATTTTCTTCTAACTGCCGCATGGTCAGTCCTGACATAGCGAACTCCTTCAAAAACTGGGTGAAAAGATTGAGTGTTCCATCAAGAGAATACCAGAAAGAATCCGTGATCATTCTCTCAAAGGCTAGTTGGGAACGCTCTGTATGACTGGCGAACAGTTCAAAAACATCGTTGGCTGTCTTGGGTTCCATTTCATTGGGAACCAACAGAATCATTTTGATTAAACCTGACTCGATTACATAAACGCCATTGCCTTGAGGATGGACCCATTGAGAAATGGCGTTCAACAATTTTTTTGGAGTCATTGACGCTACCGCGAAAGCGGTGACCTGATCCAGATTGATTCCTTCCTGGATTTGATACAACCCTGTATAAACATCGGTCTTGCGTAACTCTTCGAGACCATAGGATTCATGAGTTGATTTGAAGTCAATAATGTTATGGGCGTTCAAATAATCACGAATCCCGTCAGGAAGCTGTCCGCGTTTTCTTTCAGAGAGAACCGCTTCGCTCCGAATGACCACGACATCAATCTTTAAAGGATTTTTGGCAACCTCGTATTCAGGAATCACCTGAAGCCCTAAAGGGGTCCAGCGATGTTTGAGAATTTGCCCGAAAGCGTTGTGCCAGTTAATCCGAATGATTTTTTTCTTTTGCATGGAGGCCATCCTACTGAATGCTCTCTCAAACAGCAAGAGTTCAGAAATGAATCGCTTCCGCCAAGCTCCACGCCGTTAGCCGATCGCAGCGTCATGCCGCGCTGGTCCGCTTGCTGAAGAGCGTCTTCCAGCCAACTGCCTCGGCAGTGCGTCATCCTTCTCACGATTAGGGTGCGGGGCTTCCCTGCCCGAATGCGATTTTTTTTTATATCAGGCGGCCCGCGGCCGCAAGCCTGGGAAAAATGTCAGGCTTGAGGCCGCAGGCCGAATCAGAAAACTTTCGGCATCCCTGCCTACCCACCCGTTCGCAGGCCAGGCCGCGGCGCGCTCCCCGCGCGGCCTCCTTCCTCGCCGCCAGCCTCGTTGATTTGTCCGCTCATCGCCTCTGCCCTGGGTCTTCGCTGCCTGCTCAGGCGGTTGGCCTACGGCCGCGATTTGATTTTGATTGGGGGGGGGCCCGCTGGAGGCGGGAAGCAGAGTCGCTAAAGAAAAACAACCCCTGTTTGCTTGTCCTTGCCTCTTCAGGCGCTCCCCTTTTTAATCAAGCGATACAGAGCAAGGGCTGCTCGGCAACTTGTTCTTGCGAGGCGTAACCCATTAAAAATGAGATTTCCCATGGTAAAAGTAATGAACGGTATTTCGATGCATGGGAAAATCCTCATAAGGAACAAAAGGTCTGATGATCTGACATGCCACCGTGTGGATCCCTGCTTGCTCCGCATAGTGTTTATAGTCATGACTATAAGCGAAATTTCCACGCCATAAACTCTTCTTCAATTGATCGGGAGCACCTTGGGATTCATTGGCCGTTTCACACAAAACGATTTGAGCGTTAGCGTGACGATGGATCGCATCAAAAAATTCACTTAAATGTTCCGGTTGAACATATTGTAGCGATCCTGAAGAAAATAGTAACACCTTCCTTTGTTGATAGGCAGTCAGGAGCGACGCTATCGCTTTGGCAGAGCATAGTCTGAAAGACAAATTCTTGAGCGGATGCGCCGAAGCAGCATACGCGATGACTTCTTCATAGATGTCCACTCCGATATACTGCTGATGAGGATAGTTTGCCGCATAATACGCTATTTCTTTCCCGGAAGAACTGCCAATCTGGATGACCACTAAATCGTTTGAAGAATCTCTACAAAGCCTCTCCACTTCTTGATAGATGGGCCTCGCTTCGCCTATGGTGAGGTGACCTACTTTTTCCGCTAAATCCATGCTTCCCTGATCATACCCCATGGCCCATAATTTCCCTGAATTTCCTCCCATGGCCAACCCTTTCAGGCGTTCTCTGGTATCAGGATTCTTTTCTCTTAAATACTCCAAGGGAATCCAAGCCTCGAACAAACAGGGAAACCAGTAATTGTCCATAGCGCTTCGTTTGTTATAATCATGCCAAGTGGAGAGCAAATGGAGCTTATATTTTTCAAAAAACGGAAGTCTGCAAATGAACCATCCCAGCGAGAACCTAACCACTCTCTTCAGTTTTCTCAATAATCTTTGCAATAGCATGAATTGCTCCTGGGTAGTGACGTTAATAAAAATGAATGACCCCTTTTAAATTTTTTCCTTGACTCCCAGGAGGAACCATAAACGCCTAATGAAGGACCCCGTTCAGTTTCTCTTAACCGTTGGCTGTTCATAGCAACCGCTTTAGACGCCCTAGTTAATGATCCCATCAAATTCCCAGCCATTAGCGATAAGCTCCAGATATTGAGTTTGCACAGGCACCTGAATCGACCGCCAGATGGTCCCATCAGCATTAAAATTCATCGTAATCTCTCCCGTCATGGCTACCACACTAACCGATCTAAGTATCGTAAATATTACCGGTGAAAGACCTAAATAGAGTTGTCTGTCTCCTGCAACAGAAGCATTATGGAAGTGATTATAGCCAAGATAAATCCTTGAGGCGATAGCGGTTGGACAAACATTGGTTACAGGTGAATAACCAGACTCATTCCCCCCGTAAGCATCCGTTAGAAAATACACAGGCTCCGAGCGCGCGGAATTATTTCTTTGATAAAACCTAAGAAATTTACCATCGGGTTTATTTCTGACCGCGCCCACTAACTTCTTGAACGTATAGCCCGCGGGCAGAGTGGGAGCGGAACTGCTGGCTGATAGTAACCCCGCGGTGGTCGCGCCATTATAAATGACCCAAAGGTAGTACCAACGGTCTGCCACTTCCGCGCCTGTATCCAGGCCATTGGCGCCGGCAGTGCTCATATTCACCGTCAGATCAATGGTGGAAAGAACCTTGCCGAATCCTGTGGCCTCATCAAAAAGCGTCAAATACCTCGCATCGATATCCACCGTATCGTCGGTCACGGATTTGACCGTGAGATCGGCATTTCTCGGCATCGGCATTGCGCCAGGAACAGAACCCAGTTGCAAATCATCGGCCTTAATCTTCCCCTTGACTTCCAGTTTTTCAGTGGCGGGAGCGGCGGTGCCGATGCCGATATTGCCGTTTTTGTCATTGGTGGAGTTGGAGAGGGGTGCGGTTTTGTTCTGCAACTCGGAGGTGAGCTTGAAGTTGTGTTCTCGCTCCTCCACTGTGAATCGGCGGCAACGCAGGCTGGGAGCCTGATGCAAGGGATAGTCAAGGAGGTCAAAACGCATGAGGTTCACTTTTGAAATAAGGAATCAAAACTCGCTTGAGCGGGAAACT
>JACQVI010000139.1 GCA_016209795.1 Ignavibacteriota bacterium | reverse complement strand
TGATATGATAATGGAATAATGAGTGGTTTCGCTTCTCAATTTCTTCCTTCATCAAGTAACTGGCGAATCCTCTTTAAAACATATTCTGCTACGTACGGTTTTTGAACAAAGTCTCTAGCACCTGCCGCAAGCATATCCTTCTTTAACTCAGGATCGAAGTAACCGCTGGCAAGGATGGCTTTAACGTTGGGATTAATGGCTTTCATTTTTTGGAAGGCTTCCCATCCGCCTAACTTTGGTAACCCCATATCTGAAAGCACTAAAGCGATATCATGGGATCGTCCACGATATGTATCAACTGCTTCATGGCCATCTCGCGCGATGAGTACTCGATAACCTTTGCTTTCCAATAATGTCTTTAACAAATTCGACAACATCTCTTCATCCTCAACCACAAGGATCGTTTCATTTCCGCCCAGTATTTCTTCACTCCGAGCTTCCTTCTTCTCCTCAGTCAAAATCGCTCGTGTTGGCACAGGGAAATATAACGTAAATGTTGTATGCGATCCTTTCTCGCTCTCGACATCAATGAAGCCATGATGACTATTGATGATACCATAGACGACAGCAAGTCCTAATCCAGTTCCTTTCCCAAGCTCCTTTGTTGTAAAAAACGGTTCAAATATGCGATTGCGTGTTTCCTCATCCATCCCAGATCCATTATCCTCGACACTGATGAAGATGTACTCATCAGCCATTGCCTCAGGGAACCTCTGGCGAATATTTTTCCCCACGACGACCCCAGTTCGGATGGAAAGCATTGGGACAATCTCCTCTTTCTGCGCACGTTCGAGCATCGCATCACGGGAGTTGACACAGAGATTGAGCAGTGCCTGATGAAGCTGGCTTCCATCGGCGCTGATGGAAGGAATCTTATCCTCAAGAGACATCGAAAGGGTAATTGTTTTGGGAAACGTCTCTTTTAACATCTTCATCAATTCTTTCACTGTCTCATTCACGTTGACAGACTCAAAAGCGGCATCTGCTTTTCGAGCAAATGTAAGGAGCTGACGAACTAATCCTGCACCTCTCTGTGTTGCTTTCCTGATCGTCTCAATACACTGGTGGAGTTTCACATCGTCAAGTTTCCCAATTTCTAACAACGAGATGTAACCTGAAATTATGCCAAGCAAATTATTAAAATCGTGAGCGATACCGCCGGCAAGCGTTCCGATACTCTCCATTTTTTGAGCTTGACGTAGTTGTTCTTCCAATCGTTTTCGATCTGTGATATCGCGAACAAAGCCTCGGTACGCAACGATATTCCCTTGTTGATCACGGACCGCTGAGGCAGTTTCAAGAATCACGCGCTTTTCTCCATCTTTTCTTCTCACCACGTTTTCAAAATCAACGACAAAGCCTTGGCGCGCCAATGTGCGCTTGAAAATCTCACGGTCCTGCGGATTAAAATAGAGTTCTTGAGCAACATCAATTTTGAGGAGTTCTTCTTTCGAGGAATACCCGAAGATTTCCATAAAAGCGGGATTAGCATCAAGCATCTTACCTTCAGGTGTGCTGATAAAAACACCATCTTGAGATTCCTCAAAGAGCGTTCGATATTGCTCTTCAGACTCTTTTAAAGATTCTTCAGCTCGCTTCCGCTCGATGGCAAGGGCAATTTGACTTCCAACTGAAGTAAGGAATTCCACATCCCGTTGAACGTATGCATTGGGATCTTCATAATGCTGAACGACAAGGACCCCAATCGTCTCCTGTGCGGTCCTCAGAGGTACACCAAGCCACGATGGAGAATTGGTTCCAACCAATTCAACCTCACCTGCGGCTGCAAGCTGATCAAAGATTTCCTGCGTCATAAGAAGAGGGCGCCCTGTTCGAAAAACATACGCCGTACAACTTTTGCCCATTTTGTGTGGTGGAAACGGAGGATCAACTTGATCGATATAAAACGCTTTGTAAAACATGTCCGTGGTTTTATCGTATAGCGCAATAAAACAATTCTCAGCGTACACAACTTTTTTAATTGCACGATGAATCAGATGAAGTAATTCGTCAAGGTCGACTGTTTGATTCACTCCTTGAATAATCTCGAACATCACCTGGCGTTCCAATTCTGATCGTTTGCGTTCGGTGACATCTCGTGTTACGCCAAGCATTGTAAATACCCCTGTCTCGGACGTGCGAAGTGGAACAGCATGTGTCTCCATCCATCGTCGAGTTCCCTTTAAGCCTACAATTTCAAATTCAAGTGTACCTTCGTTACCTCGGCAAACACTTTCAGTTAGTTGTTTGAATGCTTGTCGATATTTTGTTGCAACCATTGGATAAAAAGATTTACCGATCACTTGATCGGCACTGTCAGCTTCAATCATGGCAAGTCCAGCAACATTTATCTGTAAAAGTTTGCCATCATTGGAGACGATCTTGACACATTCCGGCTCGGTATCGAAGATTGTTCTCAACAGTGCCTCGTTTTTACGGAATTCTTCTTCCATTCGCTTGCGGTCGGTTATGTCTTCGACAGTTCCTTCGTAGTACAAAATACTTCCATCTTCTGCACGTATTGCTTTCGCATTTTCCCTGACGAACATCGTGCTTCCATCCCGTTTCATCCATGTCGATTCCAAACCCCTGACTTCACTTTCTCGCTCAAGCCGTTGTTTGAAGTCATTCCGACTATAGGTTGGCTCAAATCCATCTTTTTCTAAGTTATGCAATGTTAATTCCTCAAACGTGGTATAACCCAACATTTGAACAAGTGTGGGATTCGCCATGAGGATGCGACCATCAGGGGTTGTACGATAAATACCCGTCGGCACATTTTCATAAAGATTGCGATATTGCCATTCACTCTCCCTCAACGCTTGCTCTTTTCGTTTTCGGTCGATTGCTATAGCAACTTGAGAAGAAACGAATTCGAGCATTTGGCGCTCACGATCCGTATACGCTTTTGGATCCGAATAGTGTTGTACCACCATCACGCCGATAGCTTTGTTTTCAACAATAAGTGGTACACCAAGCCAGATCGCAGATGGGGCACCGATAAGCTCTGCCTCACCACGTCGTTGAAGCTTATTATGTAATGCCACATCGCAAAGTAGAGATTTCTCCGTACGCAAAACATATTCTGTTAAGCCCTTGCCCAATTTCTTCGGAGGAGATGGAACATCAACTTCATCAATGAAATAGGGAAAACTCAGTAGATCGCTGTCTTCATCATACAACGCTATATAGAAATTTTGGGCAGGCATAACCTCTTGAATGATTTCATGGACTGATTTGTAAAGATCGTCAAGGTCACAAGAGCGATCGGCAGCCTGCGTAATACGATAGACTGCATTCTGAAGCTGTTCTGCTTTCTTCCTTTCCGTAATGTCACGGAAATTTACCACAATAGCTTGAATGCTCAGTTCTGAGAGCAAATTATTGCTTGTGCTTTCTAACCATCGCCACGATCCATCTTTATGCTTCACTCGGTATGTGCCAGCTATAAGTTTCTCTGGCTGCTGGATTACTTGTGTAAAGAGACTTTTCACATAGTCAAGATCAGCCGGATGAATGAACTGAAAACCATCTTTTCCAAGCAATTCACTCACATGATATCCTAACATCCTTGTCGTAGAAGAACTCACATAGAGTGGAGTACCATCTGTACTCACCATAGCAATGCCGTCCGAACTATTCTCGATCAGCGATCGGAAACGCTGCTCACTTTCACGGAGCATTGCGTTTGTTCGATACCGGTCTGTGATATCTCGTGCTATTCCTACCAAGGCTACCGGTTCCCCACTATCATTACGAACTACCGAGGTCCAGAGTTCGACTGGAAACTCACGTCCATCTTTTCGACGATTGATGATTTCACCATTCCAGCCACCTTTTAGTGTTGAGGGGAGAATTTGATTGAGTGCCTCAGGTGGATTGCTTTTTGAACGAATAATATCAATATTCTTTCCGATCAGTTCTTTTTCAGTATACAAATATGTTTCACAGAATGCCGGATTAACAAAAAGTAAGTTATTCTTTAGATCCGTGAGACAGAAAGAATCTTTCGTGCAACTCAGAGCGTAGGCAAGGAGTCGGAGTTCTTCTTCCGAACGTTTACGAGCAGTGACATCCCGAGAAATCACGACAACATAATGCGGCCTACCAGATTCGTCTTTAATAACATTTCCTTGCGATTCAATGTGGCGAACGGTTCCATCCTTCAACAGGAAACGATACTCTGCTCGTTGTCCGATACCAGTGTCAACACTCTCTCGAAAAATACGCCGTATTTTTTTTCGATCAGCAGGATGGATTTCTTGAAACGAGTCTGTCCCGCGAAGTTTCTCGGGGTCGCCCAAGATCGATCGATACGACGGACTGTTATACAGTCGCCGTCCTTTCAAATCGAGAACAGCGATGAGATCACTCACGTTCTCAGTGATCAATGTAAAAAGTTGTTCTTTTAATAACCGTTCAGGAGCCGGTTTCTTCTTCCTCATCAAAGACCTTCAACATTCAAGTTGACATTCATGCTACATCGCATACACAACAACAAATTGCATCAAATGTAGCAAAGATTTTTGATTCGTTCAAGACCGACTGTGATATTTTTTCTTAGAAAAACTTAACAACGGAAAGAAGTGAAAATTCACGAGGGAATGCTTAAGATATTAGCTTAATAACCTATTTTATAAGCTAACGTGAAAAATTCCTCCTTCTCATAGGTATGGATGCGTATAACCCCGGCTCGCACCAGTTGCACCAAGATCCGTGAAGCACGTCGATCACTAATGTTCACCAGTCTACCGAATTCTCGTACAGTAATGCGCTCATACTGTTCGAGGTATTGGAACAATTTCCGTTCCTTATGACCAATTGCGACTTTCAGCGGAGGGGCATCTGGATTTTCATTCTCAAGAATTTTAACGACTTCACGACTTGCCAAGACAGTTTTGTCATTGACCCGAATGTAGACTCGAGTATTCTCGCCGTTAAGCCGATTTTCTTCACCAAGGAAATAATGTGGTTTTGTCTTACTTTCCGGAATCTGACACACAATAACGTCCCTACCATTGAATGGCACGATCTCGATAAGGGAATGGATAGGTGGATCGCAGAAATCTCTACCAGCAATCTCTATAAGCTCAACTTCCGACTTTTCGCTTTCGACACCAATAATCGAACCGTCATCATCCACGCCAAAAAGAATTGTTCCACCTTTTGTGTTCGAAAATGAAATAAGGGTCCGAGCAATTTTTTCTGGAGAGGAGATGCGGCGCTTGAATTCAACTCCAAACCCTTCACCTTCCTCAATGAACTGATTGACATCATGAAAATTCATAGAAGTGAAATCCGAAAAGAAAGTTTGGTAAAGTGGCTTTTACGTATGTATAACGTTAACGATATTGCTGTGCATGCTTTTTCGATTTACTATCGAGATAACCCTGGAGGATTAACGCCGCTGCTATTTCGTCAAGCGTCCCTTTGTTTCTGCGCTGTTTTTTTTGAACTCCCATATCCCTTAGAGTCTGCTTAGCAGTATGCGTTGTAAAGCGCTCGTCATAACGGATGATATCAAGATGAAATTCGTTCTCGAGGAGCCTGATAAACTGTTCTACTTCTTTTGCTTTCGCACCTTTATTACCCCGTAAAGTCAGTGGCATTCCTACCACAATTTTTTCAACATCAAATTCTTCAACAAGACGCTTGATCTGAGCAATCACCTGAGGAGAATTTGGAATCACCTTGATAGCGCGCGCGATGATGTTCAACGGATCACTGATCGAAATTCCAATCCGTCTACTTCCATAATCTATCCCCAGAATTCTTTTTGTCGATGGCACTCGATCTCGCTGTTGATTCAGTCTTGAGATAGCTTCGAGATTGTTTCCACAAATTCACCATTGAGTGGTTGAGAGAGATATTTTTTCAATAGCTTACTCGGTTTAAAATGTGTCTTGCGATGCGGTGGAACATAAATGATCTCACCTGACTTTGGGTTACGCGCCTTGGGTTTCGATTTCGTTACCTTCACTTCGAAGACACCGAAATCTCGGACCTCGATGCGTAATTCCGGATCAGCGCTTGTTATAGTCTCACGGAGAGCAGTAAAAACATGCTCAACCAAACGTGCTGTTGTGTTAATATTTTCACGACTGAGCACTGCAACCCGCTTGACAATATCTCTCTTAGTATATGTTGGTACACGATGACGTTCATTCATAATGTGTTTCCCCTAATTATTCGACCATTCTTTCTGCATGCTGAACACCTTTGATTTTTCTAAGCTTCTCGATAATGCGCTCGAGGTGTTCTTTGTTCTTGACACTGACGAGGATCGTCCCTTCAAACAATGAGTCATTCGCATCAATCTTGACTCCACGGATATTCGTATTCTGATATGAAGAGATAGAGTGCGTGATCTCATTCAACATTCCTGTCCGGTCTTCTCCTGAAATGCGAATCGCAGTAACATATTCTGCACCATCGGTGAGGGGCCATCCTACCTCAACAACACGACTAGGATCAGCCGAAGCCATCGAAGCAAAATTCCGACAACTCGTTCTATGGATTTTAATCCCCTCTCCCCTTGTAACATATCCCATAATCTCATCTCCAGGAATCGGATTGCAACACCTGGCATAACTATGCATGAAAGAGTCACGACTACCAAAAAGCGTAATCCCCCCCGTAAAACTCCGTGCAGTATCGAGAAAACGATTGAAGATACCTCTCGATTTCTCTTCACGAATAACCTCGGACTGTTTGTGCTTTATCTGGAAATCAATCTCTTGTAAGATGCCATCCACACCGATTTCTCCACGATGGATTTTGAGATAAAAATCATTGAGGTTTTCAGTTTTGAATTCACGAAGATACTTTAGCAACTCATCATCATTGATATGGAGTTTGAACTTCTTTGCGCGCTTCTCCCAGAGCTCCTTCCCTTGCTCAATTTCTTTCCGTTCTTCCTCCTTCATCCACCTGCGAATATGCGACTTGGCTTTATGGGTAACGACAAATTGTTCCCAATCCGCCTTTGGAGTTTGACTTTTCGAAGTGATAATTTCTACTTGATCACCACTGTGAAGCTGGTAATCGAGCGGAACGATGCGACCATTCACTTTTGCACTCAGGCAATGTAAGCCGATGTTGGAGTGAACAGCAAAAGCAAAATCAACCGGCGTTGCACCTTTGGGTAGAATTTTTAACTCACCTTTGGGCGTGAAGAGATAAATTTCATCCTGATAGAGATTGAGTTTGAAACTTTCCATAAGTTGTTTCGCAGGAGCTTCTTCATCAGCATGCTCGAAGATTTCCCGTACCCACGAAATCCAGTTTTCTAATTCTTCATCGAGCGCACTGAGGTTTTCTTTATACTTCCAGTGGGCAGCGACACCTTTTTCTGCAATCTCGTGCATTGCTCGTGTCCGTATCTGCACTTCTACCATCTTTCCTTCCGGACCAATCACAGTTGCGTGAATAGATTGATAGCCATTCTTTTTCGGCACTGAGATGTAATTCTTGAACCGCTCAGGAATTGGAATGTAAATAGATGTAAGAATACCGTACGCTGTGAAGCAATCGTTTGTGTTTTCTGTTTCAAGGATTATACGGACAGCAAAGAGATCATAAATTTCATCGAGCGGCTTGCTGCGATTGACCATCTTATTGTAGATACTGAAGAGATGTTTCGGTCTTCCCTCGATCTCAAATTTCATCCCATCCTCTTGAAGACATTTCTCCACAGGCTTCACAAATTTTTTGATGTATGCTTCACGTTCTTTGCGCTTCGCCTTAACTTGACGTGCTACATCATCATATTCTTCTGGATGCAAGTATTTGAAAGCAAGATCTTCTAATTCCCATTTGATTTTAGCCAAACCAAAACGATGCGCAAAAGGAGTATAGATCTCGAGCGTTTCTCGTGCCATGCGGACTTGTTTTTCTTTGGGCAGGTACTCAAGTGTACGCATGTTGTGGAGACGGTCGGCGAATTTTAGGAGCATCACACGGATGTCATTCACCATCGAGAGAAGCATTTTGCGATAACTTTCCGCCTGCGTGATTTCATGGCTGCGGAAGATATCTGAAATCTTTGTCGCACCATCGACAATATCCGCAATCACATCACCAAATTCCTCTCTGATATCTTTGATCTCGTACTCTGTATCCTCCGCAACATCGTGGAGCAAAGCACTTGCAATAGAGACATCGTCGAGCGGAATTTCCCGAGCTACTACCATAGCAACTTCATACGGATGATTGAAGAAAGGATCCCCCGAGGCACGCATGTCGTTCTTATGCGCTTCTAAACTGAATTCGAACGCCCGAGTAATCAACTCTTCATTAACAGAGCGGAGATTCTTCCTGCAAACAGCCAGCAACTCATCGAGCTTCTTTTTGTAAATTCCATCCCTCATCGCACAACTCTAAACTATGCACTTTCTTGTAGCTAAATTCTTGAATTTCTATGACTTACTCTACATAACAATATAAGTGAGGATGGGATGAATGTCAAGAGAAGACTACCCTAACCTTGCGAAGGAGTTCAAACCTTCGCAAGGTTGAATTACTCCGCCGTTCCAAACATTCTATCCCCTGCGTCGCCAAGACCCGGGAGAATATAACCTCTGCTGTTCAGTTGACGATCTAAGGCACAAGTATAGATTTTAACATCAGGATGAGCTTTGGAGAGTGTACGGACACCTTCAGGAGCAGCGACAAGACTGACAAAAAGAATCTTCCGTGCACCTTTCTTTTTGAGAAACGTCACCGCTGCGGCGGCACTTCCTCCCGTTGCGAGCATCGGGTCAAGGAGAATGACCAAGGCTTTGTTGAGTCGCTCTGGTAACTTCAGATAATAATCAACTGGCGTCAGCGTTTCTTCATCCCGATACAAACCGATATGACCAACACGTGCATCGGGCAAGACTTCAACAAACCCTCCCACTAATCCAAGCCCAGCGCGAAGAATTGGAACAAGAATGATTGAATCCGTGACTGTGTAACCTCTCGTCCTTTCTAAAGGAGTCGTTACTGAAATTTGCTGTACACGTAAATCGGCAGTGACGCTATATGCCATCAGACTTGCCATGCGCCGCAGAATAGCCCGGAAGAGATTGCTCGGCGTTCGTCTATCGCGTAGCAGCGTAAGGTCACGTTTGACGAGTGGATGATCGATGATGATAAGATTTCTCATAATTTTAGATTTTGGATTGTAGATTAAAGTTTTAGTGCATCAAGCATCGAGTATCCAACATCCAGTATCCAGTACAAGTATCCACTATTTACCCATTACTCCAATATTCCATTACTCCAGCCTATAGTTTCTTCTTCGCTTGGTTTGCTGCGATCAGAATCGGATCCCACAGCGGTGCAAACGGTGGAGCATAGATCATGTCAAAGCGTGCGATGTCGTCAATCGTAAGCTTGTGTTGAATTGCTACACCAAGTGTATTCGCTCGGAGTACAGCACCATCGCCGCCGTACACATTTGCACCTAACAGTCGCTTTGATCGCTGGTCGATGATCAACTTGATGGTGATTTTCTTGCTATCGGGCATTATTCCGACTTTAGAATGCGCTGTGATAGATTCAGTTACCACATGAAATCCTGCATCCTTTGCTTCGTCTGAACTAATACCAACTTGAGCAACTTCAATCCCAAACACCTTTACAGCGATGGCTCGTATCGCCCCCTTGAAAACCGCTCGCCCACCTGCGGCATTTTCACCAGCTACCCACGCCGCACGGCTTGCTACCGTTGCCAAGGGGAGATACATTGGCTTGCCTGTGACGATATTTTTAACGTCACAGCAATCACCTGCAGCATAAATGGAATCAATATTAGTTTGCTGGCGATCGTCTGTATTCATAGCACCAGTTCGACCGAGACGGATTTTTGCAGTTCTAGCTAATGCTACGTTCGGTTCTACGCCAAGTGAGAGAATAACAATATCAGCCTCGTACGTTCCACGATTGGTAACAACATGCTGAACCTTACCGTCGTTCCTCTGTTGAAGAAGCTCAGCCTTCGCATTCGTTACAAAGTGCACATCGTTCTTTTGCAATTCGTCAACGATGCGCTCACGAGTTTCTTGCTCAAGTCCTGCCATTGGTAGGCGATGGCGGTGAATCAGAGTGACGTCCAACCCTCGTGTACGCAGAGCCTCTGCCATCTCCATGCCGATGTAACCGCCACCGATGATAACTGCTTTCGATGGAGACTCGGATGAAATGTAACGCAGGATGTTTACAGTATCGTCACGTGAGCTGAGATGAAATACATTCCGTCCATCCTCACCATCAACTCGGAGTTGTCGAGGTTGAGCGCCTGTCGCAAGGATCAACTTATCATACGTGTATTCAACAAGTGTGTGATTTCGCAAATCCCTCACGATGATTTGATGTTTTGTTGGCAGAATTTGCTCTGCTCGGTGAAGCGTTTTAACCTCAATCCCCCTCTCTTCACGCAAACGCTCTGGTGTGTACACAACCAATTTCTGTTCATTGTCGATGACACCCGCAACAGCATACGGCGCTTCACAAATCCCGTAGGAAACTGTATCACCTGCCTCGAACAAGGTCACTTCGACGTTAGGATTTGTCCTTACCGCTTTTGCTGCTGCACTTGGACCCGCAGCAAGTCCTCCAACGACAAGGATGCGCCGCTTTTTCATCAGGATGAAATGATGAGTGGTAAATACCTCATTTGACTAACGTTTTTTTCTGAAGGAGAGAGTGAGGGGAACACCAACAAAACCGAAATGTTTCCGAATCCTTCGTTCGAGAAAACGTTTATACTGTTCCTCTATAAGCTTTGGTTCGTTGGCAAAAAATGTAATCACGGGTGGATTCGTTTTGACTTGTGTGACATAATTGAGTTTAATTTCCTTTCCAGTCGAAGAGGCAGGTGGGGTTGCTTCAATTTCTTTCAACAGCACTTTATTCAGTTGATTGGTTGGAATGCGTTTAGTCTGCTCAGAGTAGACCGTTTTCGCAAGATCAATGACTTTAAAGATTCGTTGCTTCGTGAGCGCAGAGATAAAAATGATCGGAACATAATCATACACTCTGAGGCGTTTTCGGAGTGCATGTTCGTAGGTTTGAACTGTGTATTCATCTTTCTCAATCAAGTCCCACTTGTTTACTGCAAGCACGGTTCCTCGATCTCGCTCGGCAATGTTTGCCATAATCCTCAAGTCCTGTCTATCCGTCCCAGTTTCCGCATCAATCATCAAGATAGCAACATCGCACCGATCGAGACTTTTCAAAGCACGCAGTGTGCTATAGAAC
>JACQVI010000138.1 GCA_016209795.1 Ignavibacteriota bacterium | reverse complement strand
TTTTTATTTTTCAAAAGTTTTTATTCCAAATTCCTCCAGTTTATAGCGAATTATTGCCCCTTTTCGTGATCGCTCTAAAATTTCAACCTCAGGTCTTACTTTTCTATTGATTTTTATCTTCAAGATGGCTACATTAACGACGCAGATCAGCATAGGTTCCTTGTGATGTATGGTGCGTTGATCGTGCGGGAGTACCGGAGAGAAATGGAACCTTACTTGTCTCTTTCGAAAACCCAGACATGCAAAGTGTGAGCTTCTCCTCTTGGAGAAAAACTGCTTTACTGTTATCATAGCTGTCATCTAAATTTTTTGTCTAATTTGGGAGTGATACCATGGGAAAATTTTACAACTTACAAACAATTAACGATTCTTTCTACTTAGCAAGGGGGTTCAAATGAAACGAGCACTCTTTCTTACCATTTTCTCAGTCCTGGCACTTGTCTTCTTGACAGGCACATCCCTGGCGCAGGGCTGGTTTTTGCAGTCGAGTGGCACTACACAACTTCTCGAGGGGGTGTCTTTCACCGATCCAAACGTCGGCACTGTGGTCGGACACCAGGGGACCATTTTGCGGACAACGAACGGTGGAGTCGTTTGGACGAGTCAAACCAGTGGTACTACTGAGCATCTTGAAGGGGTATCATTCGTCAGCTCGTTGACTGGAACAGCCGTGGGCGAGCAGGGAACCATCCTGCGGACGACGAACGGCGGTGGGACGTGGGTCAGTCAATCAAGCGGGACGACAAAAAAACTTGAGGCAGTGGTCTTTCTCGATGCGAACATTGGCACGACGGTTGGCGACGGAGGAACCATCCTCCGAACAACCAACGGCGGTTTGACTTGGACAAGCCAAACGTCCGCCACGCCAAACCATTTACATGCGGTCTCATTCGTTGATGCCAACATTGGAACTACCGTTGGTGCGACGGGAAGAATTGTCCGGACGACGAATGGAGGCGCAAATTGGGACATACAAACTTCTGGAACAACAAGGGATTTATGGGGAGTATCCTTCAGCGATGCTAATAATGGGACAGCCGTTGGAGAAATGGGGACAATCCTTCGGACCACGAACGGCGGTGCGACCTGGACAAGTCAGACGAGCGGAACCACAGTTTGGCTGAGAAGTGTATGGTTTGTCAGTGCAATGGAGGGATTTACCGTCGGTGATGGCGGTACAATCTTGCACACGACAAACGGAGGTGCGACCTGGGCAAGCCAGACGAGCGGGACGACACAGCACTTGCGATTCGTTCAATTCACAGACTCTAACAACGGAACAACAGTAGGAATGAACGGGATCATACTTCGAACCACGACCGGTGGTGTCGATTGCAGCTCAACGGCTATCACACTCAGTCCATCAACGCTTCCTAATGGGACCGAGGGCGTCGCATATAATCAGACGATCACGGCGAGCGGCGGGATAGCTCCATATAGCTTTGCTGTTACCAGTGGTGTATTACCGCCTGGACTTTCACTTTCATCAGGTGGTGTACTTTCAGGAACGCCTACCACAGTAGGAAGTTTTGCCTTTACTATCACTGCAACAGACGATAATAATTGCACTGGAAGTCGGAGTTACGCAATTACAATCAATTGTCCTACAATCACTGTCAATCCTTCCACATTACCAAACGGAACAGTTGGAACTTCGTACAGTCAAACACTCACTGCAACTGGGGGAACAATTCCGTATACATTTACTGTTAGTTCTGGAACTCTTCCAAACGGATTGACACTCTCAACCTCAGGATTACTTTCTGGAACACCAACAACAATTGGTACATTCACGTTTACGGTTACGGCAACCGATGCTCAAGGTTGCTCTGGAAGTAGAGCCTACTCGTTGACAATCAACTGTCCTACAATTACCGTTAATCCATCTCTACTTCCAAATGGAACAGTTGGCACTTCATACAGTCAAACGCTATCAGCGAGTGGAGGAACGAGTCCGTACACGTTTGCTGTCACGAGTGGTGTGTTACCCGCTGGACTTTCTCTTTCATCTAGTGGGATCATTTCCGGTACACCGACGACTGTTGGAAGTTTCACCTTCACAGTCACCGCTACCGATGCACAGAACTGTACTGGAAATCGCAGTTATACGCTCACTATCGACTGCCCGACGATTACGATCACGCCGTCAACGCTTCCCAATGGTACAGTTGGATTGTCCTATAGCCAAACACTAACAGCAAGTGGAGGGACAAGTCCGTACACATTTTCAGTGACCGGTGGCTCTCTACCTCCGGGATTAACACTCTCGTCATCAGGTCTGCTCTCTGGAACACCAACCACAGTTGGCAACTTCAGTTTTACCGTGACAGCAACCGATACACAGAATTGTACTGGTAGCCAGAGCTATACAGTAGTAATCAATTGTCCTACTATCACTGTCAATCCTGCCACACTTCCAAGTGGTACTGTTGGAACCGCTTACACTCAGACTATCACCGCGACAGGAGGGACAAGTCCATATACGTTCTCCGTGACAAGCGGTGCTGTTCCATCAGGACTTTCTCTTTCATCAAGTGGAGTTCTCTCAGGAACACCCACCAGTGTTGGAAACTTTAGCTTCACAGTTACTGCCACAGATGATCAGGGGTGTACTGGAGTTCGGAGCTATACACTTACGATTAATTGCCCAACGATCACTCTTAGCCCATCAAGTTTGCCGAATGGTACAGTTGGTTCATCATATAATCAAACAATCACAGCGAGTGGTGGGACTGCTCCGTACAGCTTCAATCTCACAAGTGGTACATTGCCTGATGGGATTGGACTCTCCTCATCCGGCATTCTTTCTGGAACACCAACCGAGACAGGGAGCTTTACATTCACGATCACAGCAACTGATGCCCAGGGGTGCAGTGGAAGTAAAAGCTATTCGTTAACAATTGATTGCCCTGTCATCACATTATCTTCTCTTTCCAATGGAACAGTAGGCATTCCTTACAGCCAGACGATTACTGCTAGCAACGGTACTCCGCCCTACACGTTTTCAGTCACGGGTGGGACACTACCCACAGGACTTTCACTTTCTAGCTCTGGAGTTCTATCAGGAACACCAACTACAGAAGGTACCTTCACATTTACTGTGACGGCAACAGACGCTCAAGGGTGCACTGGAAGTCAAAGTTACTCGCTCACGATGAGTTGTCCAACGATTACACTGTCAGGACTTCCGAATGGAACTGTTGGAACGCCCTACAGCGAGACTATTACTGCAAGCGGTGGAACTGCACCATACACATTTAGCCAGGCTGGTGGGACGTTGCCCACTGGGTTATCTCTCTCAAGTGGTGGTGTGCTTTCTGGAACACCAACTGCCTCAGGGAGCTTTTCATTCACAGTGACAGTCACAGATGCAAATGGTTGTACAGGAAGTCAAAGCTACACGCTCATGATGAATTGCCCATCGATAACGATCTCTCCAACGTCACTTCCGAATGGAACGGTTGGAATTGCCTACAGTCAAACACTCACAGCAAGCGGTGGAACTTCACCGCACACCTTTGCAGTAACAGGCGGCAGCATTCCTGACGGACTTACACTCTCTTCTTCAGGAGTGTTATCAGGAACACCAACGACCGATAACACCTTCACGTTCACCGTAACAGCAACCGATGCTTATGGCTGTACGGCAAGTCAGTCGTACTCCATAACAATCGGAACATGTCCAACAATTACACTTTCGCCAAGTGCACTACCAAATGGATCAGTCGGATCCGCTTACAGTCAGACTATTACAGCAAGTGGGGGAACCGCACCATATACGTTTGCAGAGACGGCCGGAACATTGCCGACGGGGTTAACGCTCTCGAGTGGCGGCATTCTTTCAGGCACACCTTCTGAAGCTGGATCATTTATATTTACAGTTACAGCAACAGACAACATTGGTTGTACTGGCAGTTTGACGTACACAGTAACTACTTGTACAACAATCACACTCTCATCATTGCCGAATGGAACTGTTGGCTCAGCATACAGTCAGGCGATCTCGGCAAGTGGAGGTACGGCACCATACACTTTTACTCTCTCATCAGGAACATTACCAACAGGAATTTCACTCTCAAGCTCAGGAGTTCTTTCAGGAACGCCATCCTCCAGTGGTAGCTTCACATTCACAGTAGAAGCAACTGATGTGAATGGTTGTTCGGGAAGTCGGAGTTACTCATTAACGATGAGCTGCCCAACCATTACTCTAAGCCCGTCAACATTACCAGATGGCACAGTTGGTTCATCCTATAGCCAAAATATTCTCGCAAGTGGTGGAACATCTCCATACAGCTTTACAGTAACAAGCGGTTCTATTCCTTCGGGGTTATCTCTTTCATCTATGGGTGTGTTATCCGGAACACCGACAACTGTAGGCTCTTCAACGTTTACCGTTACAGCAACAGGTGCACACGGCTGTACTGGCTCTCAGGTATACAAGGTGACGGTGGACTGTCCGGTGATCGACCTAAGTCCGGAAACGCTCCCGAATGGAACAGTGGGAGTGGCGTATAGTCAAACAATTACCGCAAGCGGTGGTACTTCTCCATATAGTTTTGCTGTTGTTGCTGGTGCATTGCCAGACGGTGTAGTGCTTTCATCATCTGGCGCACTCTTTGGTACACCAACGGCATCAGGCAGCTTCAACTTTACGATCCGAGCGACAGATGCTCAAGGATGTCAGGGAGATCAAAGTTATACAGTATCGGTGGGCTGCCCAACAATTTCCCTCAGTCCATCATCACTGCCAGATGGCACCGTGGGTGTCTTATACAGTCAGGTCACCGTGGCAAGTGGTGGAACTGCTCCGTACAGTTTTTCAGTTACGGGCGGTTCGTTGCCCAATGGTCTTACGCTTTCACCATCAGGAACGCTTTCCGGAACGCCAACGACTGTAGGCTCTTCTTCATGTACAATTACGGCTACAGATGCACAGGGTTGTGCAGGGAACAAGAGTTACTCCATAACGATTAACTGCCCCACAATCATACTTAGTCCAACATCATTACCAGATGGTTCTGTCGGAGAATCGTACAGCCAGACGATCACGGCAAGTGGGGGAACATCTCCTTACAGCTTTGCAGTAACGTTAGGATCACTGCCTGACGGGCTGACATTATCATCCACGGGCGTCCTTTCAGGGATTCCAACGAGCGTTGGCGGTTTTGGATTCACAATAACCGCAACGGATAATCAAGGGTGTACAGAGAGTAAAAGCTACACACTGTCGATCGATTGCCCGCCAATCACGGTCAAACCTTTTTCTCTTCCCAATGGCGTTGCTGGAACGGTGTACAATCAACTCATCACTGCATCTGGAGGAACTGAACCTTATACTTTTACAATCTCATCAGGAGTGTTACCTTCAGGGCTAAGCCTTTCATCAAGTGGTACACTTTCCGGAACACCATCTGCTATTGGAGATTTTTCCTTTACAGTGACAGTTACAGATGCACAAGGTTGCACGGGAAGCCAGGAATACACATTCACCATTGACTGTCCAAAAATCAATTTGAATCCATCGACGCTTCCGAATGGATCAGTCGATGTTGCGTACACCGAAACGATCACTGCAAATGGCGGAACAGCACCACATAGCTTTAACGTTTCAAACGGCACCCCGCCACCGGGACTTGTGCTTTCATCGTCTGGATTGCTTTCTGGAACGCCAAGTACTGGTGGTACGTACACGTTCACGGTGACGGCAACAGATGCTCTGGGTTGCACTGGAAGTCAGACATACGTCGTTTCCATCAGTGTCATACCTGAATTTGCTGTAACACCACTGAAGATCGCTTTTGGTGATGTGCTCGTTGGATCGAGCAAGCAAGATAGCATAACAGTGACGAACACCGGGACGGGACCGCTGACCATTTTCTCTGTATCCTCAACCAGTGGACACTTTATGATTACACCAAACAGTGCAATAGTTCCTGCAGGATCCAATAAAACATTCTATGTCACGTTTAATCCCGCAAGCATGGGTGCAAAATCAGGCAATATTATCTTTACACACAATGCATCAGGATCGCCGGCAGTAGTTGCCGTGAATGGTACAGGTGTAGCGCCTGGGTTCTTGATCCTAACCAATATCTTATTTGGAAATGTTCTTCTTGGCTCGAGCAAGCAAGATAGCATAGCGGTGATGAACACAGGCACCACGACTCTCACGATATCGTCAGCCAGTTCCGATAATCCTGAATTCAGTGTCACGCCATCTGGTGCTGTTCTTCCTCCATCGATGAGTGTGAAATTCTACATTACCTATAATCCAACGACTCTTGGTGAAAAGTCAGGCAACATCATTCTGACACATGATGCTGCTGGCTCTCCCGGAGTGGTACCAGTCAGTGGAACGGGTATCGTAAACGTTACTCTTCTCAAATTCAAAGATACAGATGGCGATCCCTCTACAACTGCTGACCAGTCTCCCAAACGGTGGCAACTTGCATTATACTACAGTTCCGTGGACAGTACCAACCTGATCGCTGCAGCAGATACGCAAAGCCTCACAGTGGCAGTTTCCCAGGCTGGAACCTACATCGCATGTGAGGTGGATAGCGGCTTGCCATGGATTCGCATTAACGGCAACGGAACCCAATACGATACTCTCACAATTAACGCCTCAAGTGTGAGCGACACGTTTATCAATATGAGACTTAACGCTTTCATTGTGAGAAAGTTTGAAGATATGGATGGTGATTTCTCAACCAAAGGCGATCGTGTTCCTAAGAATTGGCACTTGGAAATTCGAAAAGATTCCGTCGGCGGTGACCTGATTGCTTCAGGTGATGCAGGCTCACTCGTTGCGGTCAATCTTGGAGATGGAACCTATTATGCCGTTGAGGCAGACAGCGCGGAATGGACCCATATCGGTTATGACTTCGATGGTTTACCAACAGCAACGTCAACGAATAATGTTGCTATCTCACTGGTGAATGGACAAAGCGTTACTATCGATTTTATCAATGCACGATCTATTTACTACCAAACCTTCCGAAGTTTCATTCCTGAAGATTTATCACAGAAGAAACCTGTTAAGAAAAAACCCGCTGCGATGCGATTTTGCGCTCAGTTTGTGAACAACACGGAACAGGAGATGACTGGCTTGCAAATAGTTTTTCGTGTTTTAATACGGACTTCTATTGTTGTACAGATCAATGATCGAGGCCCTTTTACTATAGCTTCTTCATTTGATGGACGAACCTGGATATTTGGCGGTGCTACTACTTCACCGGGAGATACTGTCACTATTTGTGGAATAGGAAACAGTGGCCGAGCAGTGGCAATTCAAGAATGGTATTGGCTCCTTAATGGGGTTCAGCAAGCAAAGCAACCAAAGTTCACTCCACCTAATCAGGTTCCTCTGCTCGCGATGCCTAACTTCGCGAACCTCCGAGATGATGTCTACCTGCAACAAGGTTTTGGAGCAACAGGTGGAATGATTGTAGGTATTCTCAGGTCTGATAGTTCAAAAAAGTATGGGTGGGCAAGAATTAAAACGAGCAAGGCATTACAACGTTCGATAATCGATCGTACGGGTATGCATACGCGATCTGGACGCGGGTTCGATGGGTTTACCTCTGGAAGGCCCTTCATTAAAGAGCAAAAAGAAGTGCCTCCAAGGAAACACAACAATCGTCTGTTTGCAGAATTAGTTGCGTTGAAGTTTGGTATCGTTGCGAGCGCGATGGGTAAATCACCGGTTGGATTTGGAGAATTCATTTATGACGAAGGCAATGGAAACCCGTTGAGCGGCTTGACCCTCACTCAGATTGTTGCAAGGGTGGATTCTGCGATGACATACTGGAAAGATTCGGCTTACCATGGCTGGAGCTATGCGAACTTCGATACAACTATTGCCAAAATCAACCGCGCATTTGATGGATCGGTAGACACGCTTTCATACACCACCAAATTAGTATTTAAAGGAGTGCTTCCCTTAGTTGAGGTGCCATTCCTGCATCCGAATTTGAGTACCAAGCCAGCACGTATCGAGCCTGTCCTTACTGATGCATTGGAAATTCCGCAACAGTATGTTTTGTATCAAAATTATCCGAATCCGTTTAACCCAACAACAACAATTGAATTCGACCTACCTGAGCCTGCGTTTGTAACATTGAAAGTCTACAATCTCCTCGGGCAGGAGATTGCAACGCTACTTGACCATGAAGAGCACGATGAGGGAAGCTACGATATTGAGTGGGAAGCATTATCATTTGCTTCCGGTGTATACTTCTATCGCATTGTGGCTCAGGGCATTGCAGATGAGGAGGAAGGAACAATTGGCCAGACATTTTCTACTATTAAAAAGATGCTGCTCATAAAATAGTATCACAACTCTTCTAGTCCAAAACAGGTTTTTAGTACTCAATATGAGACCACTTTTTTAGCATGACAGCATCAGGCATCAACGTTAATATGAAACTTGCCACCCACAACAGTTATGCTAAATAAACGGATTGATACTCAAGACAAATTTCCCTATCTTTGGGGCAAGAAAGGAGATCCCTATGGAAATACAGGAACAAGCTGCCGTTGCTGTTGAGCCCACTTCGTTCATGACGAGAGCAACAAATGTCTTTGCCTCTCCAGGTGAATTATATGATGAAGTTTCATCAACACCTGTAAAAACAACGTCCTGGCTTCTTCCCTATCTGCTCTCGATACTCCTTGGTATTCTGTCCACCATTGCCATCGCAAACAACCAGTCGCTGCGAGATCAAATTCTTGGACCGCAAAGACAGGAAATACAAAAAAAAGTAGACGAAGGTAAAATGACGCAGGAGCAGATGGAACGTGCGTCAGAGTTTATGGAATCATCAACGATGTTCATGACGTTCGGTATCGGTGGATCAATCGTCGTCGGTACAGTTGCAATCTTTGGAATTCCTCTCGTGCTTTGGCTTATCTCGAAAGGTATGATGAAAGCTATTGTCGGATACAAGAAAGTCCTGGAAGTATACGGGTTGGCTACACTGATAGGTCTCGTTGGATCAATTGTCACCCTGTTACTCATGCACATCCTCGATAATGCCCATGCGTCGTTAGGTGGGTCATTGCTTGTCATGAGTTCTTACGATCGATCCAATCTCGCACATAATCTTCTTTCCTCACTTAATGCGTTTACACTGTGGCAAACGGCTATAGTTGGCTTGGGTTTGGCAAAAGTGTCAAACAAACCCACTGGTCCAGTCATTGGTCTTGTGTTCGGCCTCTGGATTCTTTGGACAGTTGCGACATCATTACTGGGCTGGGGATGGAGATAAGCAGCAAACTTCTCACCCTTAAACCCTTTAGTATCTCGGGGTGGTCCTAAAAGCGCCGTGTAGAGTCCGTTTCGTAAACGGACTTATTATAATTGATCCAAAACAGAAGACATCTCTTGGTCCGATCGCGGATCGGACTCTACGCAGGGAACAACCGCCTCCACTCAAACTTTTCATCGAGAACTAACTGAGAATGAGGAATGGCTTTCCCTTTCCCATCGATTTCTCTCAGCCCAACAAACGGTTGAAGGTCTCCGAGATCAACTAATTTTGGCGTTGCCTCCGTATGTGTGTCCACTTGGTAAGAGATGCCAAGATCAGCATGAGTAGTCTTCCCATCGCTATGACGGATGAGGATGTTTCGGATGATCAGATCGTACGCCCTTTTGCCGTTGTATGGTAAGCTCTCGTAAAAGGAAACATCAGCCCCTTGATACCCTCCCGTTGCAATCGCGTAAAGACTTGAAAGAATTCCAACGAAATTGAGTTTTCTGATAAAATCCTTCTCTGGGTCATCCAGCCAATGCCCTGACTCGACGAGCACCGTGCTCGTTCCACGCTGCTGTATGGTGTCACCAAATGCCCTCTGCTCGAAGGTGTCATCATAGCGTGCGACTTTTCCTGGAATGAAGTGATTCATTACTGATGCAAAGGTCGCAGCTACACGCTTCGCTTTGAGACGCACTTGATTATCGGACTTCCCTTCATCAATCGCCGGTGCAAGGAGGGCAACTGCAGTAAGATCTTTCGATGTCCCAACTGTGCTCAATTCTTGATCGTGCAGGTTGAATCCAAACTGTGGTTTAAATTCATTTTGAATTTTTTTAAGAAGCTGAGCTTCCGGTGTTGCCAAAGCAAGCGCATCACGGTTCATATCGATCCCTTGCGCTGTTCGTCGTTGGAACCGTGCGGCTCCATCAGGGTTCAGCATCGGAATAAACAGCAGATGAAGGGCTGAAAGGATTACCTGTACAGGTTCATCGTTGCGATGGGATATAATAAAATTAAGTATGTCAGCTATAGCCATCGTCGCAGTAGGCTCATCACCGTGCATCTGAGACCAGAGAAGAGCTGAGGTGTTCCCTTGACCAACAGAAATCAATCGAATAGATCTTCCTTCGAACGACTTACCAATCTCCTCTACGCTAATGAGACCTCCTGACTTCGAAACGATTTCGTCCATCGCCTTATGCAACGTTTCCGCTGAAAATCTCCTGCTCTTGAATACTCCAATACGGCAGGATTCGTAGCGCTCGTCGAGGTGTTGGGCAAACGACAAATAATTCAATTCAGACATATTTCGACTGTTAATATACCAAATTCTTCTTTTGTTTCAAGGATTCGGTGCGCTTTTTCGCTTTGTTGTAACTATGTCTTCGTCTCAGTATATTTCTATAGTCCTTTAATCATCGTTATCTCATCAGCGATAATGCTCAACAAACGGCTCATCCTGTACATACTCATGATTGGGGTGTTATTCCATCATCTCATAGCGAATGCCCAAACCTACCCGTTCCAACGCTACTCAACTGCTGATGGGCTTGCTCATCCAGTTGTGACCAAGATTTTTCAAGACTCGCGCGGCTTCCTCTGGTTTGGAACGCGTGGAGGGGTAAGCATGTATGATGGTTCGCAGTTTAAGAGTTACTTGTCTCAAGGCGATCGCCGTTCGTTCATCCTTGATATTTGGGAAGATGATGATGGCACGATTTGGTTTGCAACCTTCGGGAACGGTATTGCAAAACTCCCTAGGGGAGATTCGGCTGTTCATTGGATCACATCAGCAGGCGGAATTCTGCCGGGAGATTCTGTGCGGGTCATTTTTAGAGATCACATGAGGAATCTCTGGATTGCAACCGATAATGCGGGAATAGTTATTATGAAAGCAGATGGGTCCACTAGAGTCTTGACCGCAAAGGATGGAATACCGCGTCGTGAAATTTGGGCGATTACTGAGGGGAACGATGAAACTATATGGATCGGTGGTACTGGAGAATTAGTACGATGCCAGTGGCAAAGTGATGGTGGACTCAGAATTGAAAAAGTGCTGGATCTCTGGACGCTCTCGCTCATTGTATTACGCAATGGTGATATCCTTGCAGGAACACGACACGAAAAGCGGGGCGGTATCTTCCGGTATCGTTCGGGACGTCTCGATACCATTATTGCATCCTCCAAAGCCAAACATGGTGTGAAAGGAACAAGCCTTTGTGAGGACTCCCAGGGGAATGTCTGGGTCGGCACATCATACGGTCTGTATTTTCTTGAATCCAATCGTCTAACACGGTTGCGTATCAAACACGGTTTGCATAACGAGTATATTAATGACATCCTGCAGGATCGTGAGGGCACGATGTGGTTCGCTACAGATGATGGCGTCGAAAAGTTACGTAGCCCTCGATTTGTGAACTACAGCGTAAATCATGGCTTAAGTGGTTCCATGGTTATCTCAATGCTGCAAGACATCCGAAAGAACTTATGGTTAGGGACATATAATGGTTTAAATCAACTGGATCCGACTGGAAGAATAACAATCTTTGGAGAGGGTGATGGGCTGCGACATCGTGTCATTCATGCGCTCGTTGAAGATAACAAAGGAGACATCTGGATTGGGAACAGAGGAGTTAGTCTTTACTCACATGGTAAACTTGTCAAAGCAGATATTGAAGGTGTCGATCCGACTGACTACGTTTCAAGTCTCTTCAAGGATAATGCTGGAAATATTTGGATTGGGGCTAATGGAAAAATCATCAAAGTGAGAAACGGTCGAACTCAAGTGGTGCTTGATGAGAAAACCGGTATACCCTCTGATAGGATCGAAGCTCTCTTGGTCGACAAAAATGGGACAGTGTGGTTTGGAACCCCACAACAGGGAGCAGGGTACTACCGCAGCGGTGTTGTTAAGCAGCTAACCACAGAAAATGGATTACCCCATATCTCTGTGAACTGGATTTTTCAGGATTCACGAGAGAGAGTATGGATAGCCACAGATGGAGGTATAGCGGTCTGGAATGAGAAACGCTTGGAATGGTTTGCAGCCCAAGACCAAACTCTCCAGTATGGTCGAGTGGGATGTGTTTTTGAAGATACAGAAGGCGTAGTCTGGCTGACAACAGATTACGGTGTCCATGCATGGAAAGATTCGATCCTCCATCATTTTGCTGGACCGGACGGCCTCTTGGCTGATAAGGTTTTTCGAGGGTTAGTTGATGATGAAGGAAATCTCTGGTTTGGCACAGTCAGTGGCGTGTCGCGACTGGATAAAAAGAAGATTAGCGGGGTCAGAAAACCACCAGGTGTCTATTTCCGTTCCACTACCGCTGGCGATGATGAACGTCCGTTCAGCATGGGATCGCAACTTACCTACGACCGAAGAACGGTGGCATTTTCATTTAACGCTCTCAGTTTCATCGATGAGAAAAATATGCTCTTTCAGTGGATGCTAGAAGGCTTTGACCGAGAATGGATGCCAGCTCAAAAACAGCGAAGCGTCCGGTACACAAATCTTGATCCGGGAAACTACGTCTTTTCTGTTCGGGCAGCAAACCGCAATGGACCATGGTCTGAGCCAGCTCAATTCGCATTTACGATCCTGCCTCCCTACTGGCAACGGTGGTGGTTCTTGCTTGGTGTTGTCATAGCTGTAAGTGGTTTAGCTTTTCTCACATTCTGGATAATTCATCACTCACGTATTGCAAAAATCCTTGTAATGGAGCGCATCCGTACTCGCATTGCCAGTGACCTTCACGACGAAGTCGGTTCAACACTCACAAAAATCTCATTGCAATCCGAGCTTCTCCAAGCCGGGACTGACGGAGGAAGCCTGAATGAATCCCTGAAAAAAATTGGATCCATGAGTCGTGAATTGGTCACAACAATGAGCGACATCGTCTGGTCTATCGATGCTCGAAACGACAAGTTGGGCGATCTCATTGATCGAATGATGGATTTTGCCCTTAGTGTTCTTTCACCGAAACAGATTGAGTGCCACTTTGACTGTAAAGGATTGGAATTGCAGAAAAAACTGCCAGTTGAGATCCGTCAGAACATCTATTTAATCTTTAAGGAAGCAATCAATAATATTGCTAAATACGCTGAAGCGTCAACAGTCGACATCCAGTTAAGCAATGCAGATGGAGTTTTCACCATGCTGATTGCAGACAACGGAAAAGGACTTATACAGCAGACAAAACTTACAGGTCATGGGATCAAGAACATGAAGATGCGAGCTCGACTCATCAACGCCGAGATTGAAATGTTGAGTAAGGAAGGATTGAAAATCATTCTCACCCGAGAGGCACTATAACTAATGGATAAAGTAACCACCTACATCTTCATGGGAGTTTCTCTCAATGAGAAATAGTGTACATTCTACCATGATCACTGTTGGCATCGTTGAAGATGATGACGAGATCCGCGAAGGAATCCAGCGATATTTAAATTCCCAGGCGAATTTCGAGTGCAGTCTTGCAAGCTATTCTGTCGAGGATTTCATGGAAAGTCTCAATCACACGGAACCGCCAGACGTTATCTTGATGGACATCGGCTTGCCCGGCATGTCAGGCATCGATGGCACAAAGCTGATAAAAGGGAAATATCCGGAAGCGAATATCATTATGCTGACGATCTACCACGATCCCGACAAGATTTTCGAGTCACTCTGTGCAGGGGCTTCGGGCTATTTGCTCAAAAACACGCCGCTTTCTCAAATAAAAGAGGCAATTGAGTTACTCTACTCAGGCGGTGCACCGATGTCACCGCAGATTGCACGGAAAGTGATCGACTACTTTCAAGGGCTTCGACCTACCAAACCAGAAAGCACACTTACCGACAAGGAGCGAGAAGTCGTCGTTGGATTAGTCGATGGACTCAGCTACAAGATGATTGCTGACAGGATGAACGTCTCTATAGAAACTATTCGTTTCCACATCAAAAATATCTACCAGAAACTGCATGTGCATTCAAAAGCAGAAGTAATAACAAAGTCCCTTAGAGGAGAAATCTAAATTTAGGTGATAGGTTGTAGGTTATAGGTGAAAGACATCGGGTTTCTATCCTCTCTACGACTTATTACCCGACACCTAACACCTATCACCTTACATCCTAAAGCTTTTCTCAATCCTGCATCACCCGTTTCTCAGCTACACCGTTGCGCAGTATCCCCCATTATCATGTAGTGCACCCGTAGCATAATCCTACATCTTTATGGGAGTGAAATTGAGGTGAATTGATTGTATTTATTACAGAAGATGAACGGTTAAGCTTCCCTATCCACGTGCCAGGATAGCAAATAACTAAACAACAATTTTAGGAGATTTAGCATGAAACACACATCAATTATTGTTGCCACACTGCTTACAGTTTCAGCAAGAGTGCTTACTCAGGAGACATTGTTGGCTCAGTATGTACGACCATATCATGATCGTGGAATCAAGCAGGTGGAAAAAGTTCAAAACGCTCCTAACCTGCAGGTGTCAATCGAAGTACCGCTGAAGATCGAACCAACTAACTTTTCATTTGCTAGTGCAGCTTGTATCAATCCCCCTGGCGATGTGCCCGATTGCGCGTGTTTTGAAGCAAGCGGTGCTTGGCCCTTGATTCCAGCTATCAATGATGTGATTGCAACTGCAGAGGCATCATTAGGCACTTGGGCGTCTTGTTTTCAGAATTCTGCACAAGCTCGTTGGCAGGTACAGTACCTGTACAGTTCACCTGTGACAGCAGAATGGGCAGTGGCACTCTACAGAATCCTCGATGATGCGAATCTGGATACAATGCCGCCTGCGCGTGCGTGGTGCACAGAAACAATTAACTGGTGGCATAACCAGGCGCGGGTTCCCTATCGAGAAGGGTACAAGAATTCATGGTTCAAGTCGAAATACATTACAGGCGCGGCAACGTTACGGTCATGGTATCGGGCAGAGGAATTCGTGCATGAATTTGGCGAAGAGGCAGGCCTGGATGGCCGCGGTCGATGGATCGACGGCACGGAAGTCCATTACCTGGAAGATTCATCGTTTACGCCTGGAGTCGATGGACCTTGCCCGAATGCTTTCCTTCTCTGGCAAGGCTATAATCCCTTGACAGACAAATGGATCTCTGGCGTTGGTCACAGCCAGATGGTTGACTCGATCAAGATCCATTACACACCTTGGGGAAGTCTCCATCAAGTTGATGTGCATGTCATTGAGGGAAACACGACCACGAATTGCTGTGGTATTGGGGTTAGGCAGACACTGTCGGATGGAAAGAAGCGTTCCTGGATTACTAACACACGAGGTTGGTACACCGATATTCAGCGATACACACGCTACGGCGATCTGTTCTTGGATAAGGATAAGGTGGATCCGCAGGATACAGTCTGGAAGATCAACGGTTGGGGGGTCGACCTGGAATCCGATGGAAGTACTTACTGTGACCCAACACGAATCCTTTTTGTCAATGACCCCCCATCTGCTACACCGCGCAGCTTTCCCCTACGAGTTATTTCTCACACCATGGGGCAACAGGAAGACGAAGACAGTGCCCTGGTCACTCAAGTGTATGCTTACCTCACTCAAACTGGTGGTGGAAACGTCATGGTGACCACCAATTCGTCAGCAGTCCAGACAGGTGGAAGCTTGCCTGATTCTGCTAACCACTGGATCATTCCACCCGCGCAAGCACATCAAGTTGACACGATATACATTAACATTGATTTCCTAACCCAGTATCCTCTTCGGATTGATGGAATACATTTTACGTGGAAAGACGGAAAAGTACCACAGTCCTTTGAGGTCTGGTGGGCTGATACATCATTTACAACCTATAAAAGAAGCATGACTTTCCCAACGACGATTCCTCCGCTGATAGGAGAAGACCCTCAATTTAGTATAAGTTTGATTCCCACGACGTTGACTCCGCCACCAAGTGACACGGGGTACACTGTTCGGTACATGAGACTTTGTATTCCAAGAGCGCTTCTCTCGCAGCAATATGAAATCGTGGGGCTTGATCTCAACATATATCAAGTTGAAGATGACGATCTTGGCACCATTGATGATCCTCTTGAGACTCAACTGAACCTCGATGCGGGATGGAACATGGTGTCCGTCCCCAGAACAGTTACTGACTACCGAACGATAGAAGTGTTCCCTGGATCAGTCTCATCTGCATTTAGCTATGAGGGAGCGTACACACCACAAGAGACGCTACGCAACAGCAAAGGCTACTGGCTAAAGTACGCATCGCTCAAAACGGTTTCGATCATTGGAGATGATATCACCAGTGATACTGTTGAAGTGAACGCGCGTTGGAATATGATTGGCTCTCTTTCGTCACCATTTCCAGTTACTGCTGTTATGGTTGTTCCACCAATATCTATTGTGTCAGATTTCTTTGGTTATTCGATGACCTCTGGATATTCATCCGCTAGCATCATCGAGCCTGGCAAGGCATACTGGGTAAAAGTGAGTAGTGACGGTCAACTTGTATTAAATAGCAGTTCTTCCACGAATTCGGTGAAACAATTGGCAAATACACCCGAGAATGTGCTTGATACATTCTCAAAGCTGCGGTTTAAAGATTCTCATGGGAAAGAACGAGTGCTCTATTTTTCAGCGCACGGTGAGGACATTGATGTGGCTCGATTCGAGCTTCCGCCTTCTCCACCTCCAGGAATCTTAGACGTGCGTTTTGAGACCCAGCGTGTGTTGGAAGTAGCTGAGAAAGGAAAGCAGAAAGATGTTGCCATCCTCATCTCCTCAGCGATCTATCCACTTACGCTGCAATGGACTGTGAGTGGCGAAACTGATGCCGCCTCTCTTATCGTCGATGGAAAAGAAATTTCTATAAACGGAGACAATGAGACTCACATCTCAAATCCCAAATCTCGAATCCATCTAAGGCTTTTGTTGGCTAAGTCTCTCGAGCTTCCCAAGTCGTTCGCTCTGCATCAAAACTACCCCAATCCGTTTAATCCGGTAACAGTTATCCGTTATCAGTTACCCGTTAATAGTTGGGTTACACTGAAAGTCTACAATGTGCTTGGGCAAGAGATCAAAACGCTTGTTGATGAGATTCAGTATGCAGGATTCAGGTCAGTAGAATGGAATGCGAGCAGCGTGCCAAGTGGTGTGTATTTTTACAGATTAACCGCTGGTGATGCTTCAACTGGCTCAGCGCAAAGCTTTACGCAGGTAAAGAATATGTTATTGCTCAGATAAGCTTGTCAGCACCAGTTTTTCAAGGACTAAGGAGGCGAAAATCCCAACTTAAGCCGCAGGTTGGGGTTTTTGATTTTGTGGCTCAAAAAAAATGAAAAATTCCTTGTAAGTTTCCTCCTCTCTCTGTATATTTCTACAACATTCAGCATAAGTATATGACGTATCTTGTTACTGCCCGTAAATGGCGTCCGATGGTATTTGAGGATGTTGTGGGACAATCACATGTTACTACAACCCTGCGCAATGCCATCGCCACGCATCGGATTTCCCATGCTTACATCTTCAGCGGCATGAGAGGCGTTGGAAAGACGACTGCTGCGCGCATTCTTGCCAAAGCAGTCAACTGTCTCAATCCAAAAGACTTCAACCCCGATAATGCTTGTGAACTCTGCCAAGAGATCACTGAGGGACGCAGTGTCAATGTCTTTGAGATCGATGGCGCTTCAAATCGTGGTGTTGATGAGATACGGAATCTACGAGAGGCGGTGCGCTATGGTCCCGCGAAAGGCAAATACAAAGTCTATATCATCGACGAAGTGCACATGCTGACGAAGGAGGCATTCAATGCTCTGCTGAAAACATTGGAAGAGCCTCCGTCGTATGTTATCTTTATCTTTGCTACGACAGAAATTCATAAAGTACCGTTGACAATACTTTCCCGTTGTCAACGCTTCGATTTCCGAAGAATCACCATCGATGAAATCATTGATCGTCTTCGCTTCATTGCAGAACAAGAACATATCAGCATAGATGACGACGCACTCTTCCACATCGCCAAACGTGCAGATGGCTCTCTGCGCGATGCTCAAAGCCTGTTTGACCAGGTCGTCTCATTCTGTGGTGAAAACATCACCTCAAAGCAGATCATCGAGATGCTTAATATCGTTGATGAGGAAATCTACTTCAAGGTAACAGGTGTGATCAAAGCAAAGGATGCAAAGGGTGCACTTTTACTTGTCGATGAGATCATCAGTCGGGGGTTCGATCTGCGTGAATTCATCAGTGGGTTCATCGAGCACCTCCGTAACTTGCTGCTGACAGCAGCGACAGGATCAACACTGCTGATTGAAACCTCAGAACACTACAAAAAGCGGTACCAGGAAGAAGCAAAAGCTTTTTCGGAACAAGATCTCCTTCATCTCATTACCATTGCATGTGAAACGGATTCGTCGATGCGCTGGAACCTGCAAGCGCGACTCAAATTGGAAGTAGGTTTGCTTCGCATGATTAAGATGGACAGCAGTGTTCGCATTGACCAACTTCTTGATCAACTTGAGGAGCTAAAAAAAAAGCTCAGCGAAAAAAGAGGTGATGAGCCGTCATCTTTCTTCTCCAAAAGCCAACAGGTGATGACAGAAACTCCCATTCATGGAACAGTAAAAGCATCACCACCACTACTGCGTACTGATCAAGTGGTAGCTCAACTTGGTGGCACAGTCTTGGAACCATCAATAACATATCAGTCTACTATGCCACCGACGGTGACTATGCAGTCATCTGCAAATCAGCCGTTACCGACATTTTCATACCATGAAGCAATGGAAAAATGGTCTGCTTTGATTCAAGAAGCCCGCACGCATCGCATTGCCCTGGGCACCATGCTGAACGAATCGAAGTTGATCGAGGTGCGAGATGATCGTCTGTACATCGGATGTCCTGATGATTTTCATCTCGATGCATTGAAGCGTAACCGTCAATTTCTGTCTGAGTTAGCGGAGAAGATCTATGGTGCAAGGGTCCGGTTAGAAGCTATGCTTTCCGGAGAACAATCTTCACCCTCCAAATCTGATCAGCCACGGGCGATAGATACGAGTGACAAACAGGATTCACACAATGAACTCCTGCAACATCCTGTTGTTCAAGCCCTGATACAAAAATTTGGCGCTCAGCCTGTTGAGTAAGTGATGTTACGCAGATCATCAATTACGACCTGAAGTTTCTTAGCTGAACAGTGATGACCCCACCTTACTGAGGGTCACCAAGTAGAGTCCATTTTGCAAATGGACGCTCGATATTCTGCGATTTTTTCCCGTTCCCGTACGTCCGATTACAAATCGGACTCTACAAATCTATCTTAGTGGACAGCCTCAAAGCGCCTTCTCACCCTCGGAGGGGGAGAATTTCCGCCTGAGGCGGATGCACCTTTGGAGTAGAAGAGGGGATCATCCAAGTCCAACCGCACGAACCATCTGCTACAGGTGCATAGATCTTTCGTGCGCAACATCAATGAATAACAGATGTTACGCAGAGGAACTTCGATCGTCTGCATCGGAGAACACAAACTCACCTCACCTATGATCCTCTCCTACAAGGAGAGGATGTTGTGGCTGAGTTGACGAATGCAGTACGCCGTCCCCTCTCCTCGTAGGAGAGGGGAGGGTGAGGTGGTTTGTTCGATTGAGATTGTGCATATCATCAGTGAATAAAAACTAAACGTCCCGCCATCCCAACAAGTCGGGCCAGCAGGACGTTCGCTATGCCTGATCTTTAGTCTGTCCTAGAAGCTACTTCAACAGCATCATCGTCTTCGATGAGACGTGCGGTCCAGCTTTCAAGCGATAGACATAGACTCCAGATGCCAGGCCTGAAGCGTTGAACGGCATTGCGTGTCGCCCGGCTTCGAACTCAATGTCATCGATCAGCAGCTCGACCTGTTTACCATAAATGTCATACACCCCCAACGATACGGTTGCAGGCTCGGGAAGGTCGAACTGGATAACCGACACCGGGTTGAATGGATTAGGAAAGTTTTGATAAAGTTCATAGTCTCGTGACGTGATGAGAGTATTCTCCAAGTCAGAAATCACACCGCCCATCTCATGGACTTGAATTGAACCTCTGGCAATTGCTTGTGTCGGCATTGCCATATCATCTGCACCGGATTCATTATCATAAATGAGTACGTTTCCGCGCTCGATATCCCAAATCTTGATTCTCAATTTGTCCACATCATCACCGTTACTGATTTGTCCATCGATAACCGAACCGAGAAAGCCAAAGGTGCCTGTGCCACTGAGTGTTCCAACGCCCTTAAACCATGCAACATTATCGTTAACAATAAGCCAATCATAGTTGGTGCTTCTAAAATTAATATTGGCAATTTGAAAATGAAAGATCAACTTTCCAGCGATATCATTCTCATTGCGTAACTCTTTTGAAACGAATCCAAAGTGAGCTTTTCCGCTCAATGTTGTATCTGTAGGGTATGCACCTTCCGGTGAGTCAAACCAACCTCCTCCAGTAACAAATGAATTCCCCCGGCTATATACGACAACATATCTGTGAATTCCCACTTCTGAATAACCGGTCTGTGTTGTAACAGTCAGGCTCACTGTATATACACCAGCGGACGTAAACAAATGAAGCCCAGTAACAATGGTACCGCTTATGGTTGCGTCAGAACTTATGCCATCACCCCACTCCCAAACGGCAGTATAGGATGACTGAGAATATAAACTATTGAGTGTTGCAATGGCATTAACCGGTGTATTAAGTTCTATGGGATCAATTGGTATACTGATATTTGTTATTAGTGACTGATCGTCGTATTCCCGCATAGACATTACTCGATTTGGCATTCCAGTTTCTCCCACACTCGTTATGATCAATAATAGTGCAACGAGAGAAAGAAACATTTCTGATATTTTTACAACTGTTTTCATCGTGTTCTCCTTTTTGTTGTTAAACAATCTTTCACAATATCATTACAGATAGTAGCCTTATTCCGTGAAGCGGATTTTCATTCTCTTGCATCATGATGATAGCAGAAAGGATGAGGAGATAAGCACCGCTTGGTGTAATCCCTTTGTTCAGGTGAAATTGGAAAGCCTTATCTTTTGTGCAGATAAAACTTGGTACTCACCTATGAAAATAAACATCATTTAGACCATATTGTCAATGAATTCTCTCTCGATTTACTTATTTATTTTGCCGCCTTTTTCGCTTTAGATTCTTTAAGCTCTAAGCTAAGTGGAATGGATAGATTTGCAGCAATATAGAGCACTTGATTTTCTGATAATTTTCTTTAATATTAAAGGTGTAACTTATTCAACTTGTAAATTACGCTATTTGAGATGATTAAGAAATTCAGATACTATGTACATGTACTAAGCGTTGTTTCCTTAGTGGGATCAACACTCACAACAGAGTTGAATGCTGCTTCAAAAGCGAAGTACGCAGGAGAGTTCATTGCGATAGGAGTAGGTGGGCGCGCACTCGCCCTTGGTGGTGCATATATCGCACTTGCAAATGACATTACTGCTGGTTATTGGAATCCTGCAGGTCTTTCAAAAATGATGTATCCACAGGTAACGTTAATGCATGATGAGCGATTTGGTGGATTGATAAACTACGACTACGGTGCAGTGGCAATCCCGATAAGTGCACAAGCAAGCCTCGCAATAAGTGCTATCCGTTTAGGTGTAGATAACATTCCCAATACTCAGAATGCGGGAGTTGATGTTAATGGAAATCCATTACCACCGGATCAATGGCAGAATTTTGCTCGCATAGACCCAAATCGGGTTACCTACTTCAACGCTGCAGATTGGGCGATCTATTTTTCCTACGCGAAGAAATCAAACGAGCAATTTTCCTATGGCGCTAACCTAAAAGTTATACGCCGAGAAAACGGTGAAGGATCAGCAACAGGAATTGGATTTGACATCGGTGCACAATATCAGATACTTGATAGACTTGTCCTTGGTGCTAATGCTCAGGATGTAACAACCACACTGATTGCATGGAATACAGGAACCAATGAGCTGATTACACCAACCTTGAAAATTGGCACAGCCTATTTCATTCATGCATTAGGTGGACGCTTTGTGCCAGTCTTGGATGTTGATCTTCGGTTTGAAGGACGTCAGTCTGCATCCAACGCGCATCTTGGCGCTGTAAGTTTTGATTTTCATGGAGGATTAGAATTCGATTTCAAGAATACCATTGCACTTCGCACAGGGTATAGCGACATTGGCTCGTTGAACGTTGGCACTGGTATCCATCTTCCTAAGTTTGATATCGATTACTCATTTGCGAAATTCAACGGTGGTGATCAACTCGACAATACCCATCGTATCTCTCTCACGTTTACACTCCAGGCTGAGCAATACATTCGGAGTTCCGAGTAAGTAGTGAAGAACTACATTGTCCCAGGTGTCTTTTCACTTATGATGATTGCCTGTGGTGCTTCTGTACCTTACAGAGTTGACTATCCGCTAACAAAAAAAGAATTTTACTCTCGTGACAGTATCTTTAGCGGAAGAATTCCACAAGGGTGGTTTTCTTCTGATGACGAAGAATTAGCATCCGCGCATGTTGTTTGGTTAATTAGGGACGATTTTTCTGCCACACTTGCTTTTAAGGAGCTGAAATTGGATGAACTTTCAAAAAAGCGAGTAAACGATGAGGGTTTAATTCTTCTCGCTCGCCTTAGTTTTTCGCTACAACAAAGTAATCCATTGTTCAAAACGAAGGAAATAGAATTACACGAGTTTGAAGTGAATAGTAAAAAATTTTGTGGCTACGAAATGAACTTCACTGGCGCATTGAAACGAGTCATTGTGTTCGAAGCAAAAGGAAAATTTTATGAATGCGAAGCAAGAATCGTCAAGGGGAGTCCATCGCTAAAGGAGCTTGAGCATCTGTACACAGTACAACAAACACTTCTTACTTCGCTAACGTTTTAAGTCTATTTTGATCGCAAGATAAAGACCCCATTCCAATTATCCGGCGGGGGGGAAGTTAGATAGATATGAGAACGCTCGATGTAAATTTGTGAGGGATAATCGTCCGGCCGAAACTGAAGTGCTTTCTCAAATTGTTCGATTGCCTGTCTCCACTCCTGCTCGCGATAGAGCTTCAGTCCCTTTGTGTAGTATTCATTAAACTTCAAAAGTTCAGTGGACAACTGGCCATTTACCAAACCTAAGAGTTCATACACGCGAATAGGTTCAGTTTTGCCTGCGACAACAAGCATATCGAGTTCACGTGCAAAAACGTGGCTCTCCACTTTTTTGTACGTATGCTCACTGATCATAATGTTCGTTCGATACTGTTTATTTGCACTCTCGAGCCGAGCTCCTAAGTTAACACTATCCCCGATGGCTGTATACTCATACTTCACACGTCCGCCAATATTTCCGACGATCATCTCGCCTGTGTTAATACCGATACGCACATTCAGATTTGCTCTTCCAGCCTCTTTCCACCGGCGACGAATATCGACAATTGCATCTTGCATTTGAAGAGCAGTATTGCACGCCAGTAGTGCGTGTTCAGATTGAGGAATTGGCGCACCCCAGAATGCCATGATTGCATCACCTTCATACTTATCAAGCGTCCCTCTATTGTGGAAGATGATTGAGGTCATGATATCAAGGTACTCATTTAAGATAGCGACAAGCTCTTCAGCCCTTGTTTTTTCTGCAAGCGCAGTGAAGTTCTCGATATCCGTAAACATGACGGTGAGCTCTCTTCGCTCGCCGCTGAGTCTTAACTTTTCAGGATGTTTGATAAGCTCATTGACAACGTCGCGGTTCACGTATTGACCAAACATGTTTGTAATCATCAACCTTTGCTTGTGTTCAGTCATGTAATGGTATACAGTGCTTCCCATGAAACCCATTCCAACAACAAGAAGGGGAGACGTCATTTCAGTAAGGAAATTGTATTCGGTGAACACCTTCAATGACGCCCAATAAATGATGAACAATTCAGAGGGAGGAACCATAACTGCGAGGATTCTTATGAACATACTGTATTTTGTTCTAATGGCTAAAAGTGCTGCGATGAAGACAAACGTGAAAAGACTGAGTCCGAAGACAACAAGTACAGTCATCCAGAACGATTGACGAATGATAAAGTTTCTATCAAGAATCGACTGGATGACATTGGCATGGATTTCCACTCCATACATCTGATTATCGCCCTCCCTTCTCCCTTGACCAATCGTTACGGGAAACAAATCTTTGTCCTCTGGCATCGTTGAGCCTATCAATACAATTTTATTTCTCAATGTTTGATCGTAGAGATAACCAAAGGTTGGATCGTCAAATGTATTAACATCTTCCCCAAGATTATCTTCTTCGAGTGTTTTGAAATCACGATCATCGAGCACGTCAACAAATTTGATTCGTGGAAATGTACCAGAAGGACCGTAATAATTGATGAGAAATGATGCTGGATCGTACTGAGGAATATGCCTTCCACGATAGTAGAAAGTTTTCGATTCGATCCCTGCTGTAAAGGAGAAGGGTTCATCATAGTACGCGTTGAGCACAGCCAAAGAGAATGTCGGAATACGTCGCTGATGTACAGTATCAAAGATTAGAGGCATATATCGTCTTAAAACGCCATCGTCATCGGTGAAGACATTGACTATTCCAAACCGCGAACTATCATGAATAAAGCTATTGCCGTAGTTTTCATGCTGTCCTTTAAGTGTGTAATACTGTTCTTGCGATTCAATTCTACCTGCGAGGACAACTCTACCTGTTTTCTCAAGGACTCGCTGAAATTCTACGTCGCTCTGCTGGTTAATTTGATCTGCCGAGCTGAATACCAGATCAATACCAATGGCACGAGCACCTGCTTGTTGTAGATTCTTAACGACTCGAGCAAAATACGACTTGGGCCAGGGCCAGCGTTCGGGAAGAGATTTGAATGATTCCTGGGAAATCTCAACAATCACAACGTCGGACGAATCGCGAATCTTCATGTTCTGTCGTCGTTGACGAAATCGCAAATCAATCAGCGAAAGTTCTAGTCTCTTCAATGGTAGAAATTCAAAAACAATATCTTGTGTAAGAATAATTACAATAAGAGCAACTGCAAAGCTAATACTGAAGTTAATAAAGAACGCCCGTGCATGTTTCGATTGGAGAAAGGACATTGGCTAGCTAGACATCAATACGGAGAATCAGACTCCATAGAGTAC
>JACQVI010000137.1 GCA_016209795.1 Ignavibacteriota bacterium | reverse complement strand
GTCTTATTTTTATATTTGTCATTACAATTTGACAAATACCATTATTTATGATATAGTTTCATCGTTCTTTTTTTCAATGTTGAAAGTGGCGTTTTGTCGCTACCATAAGCGTTAGAACGCCGCTTTTAACAATTTAGGTACGCCGAAAACGAGGAATCACTTCGTAATCGGTACGCCAGCGGCTTCAATAGAAAGAGGTACGTCCATGACACGCCTTCTCGACGATGTTTTTTCAAAGGGCTTCGAGACCCTTCGTCTCCTCATCTCCCACTCCGACTTCACCGTCAAGCTGGGTGACGCGATTCGCGCCAAGGGAGGGGTGGATCGGGCACTTTGTGCCCTGCACCAGGAATTCTTCCCCACCGAGGTGATTGCTCCTGTCCAACCCGACGTCGACAAGAACCCCTACGAGCTCCCTGTCGAAGTCAAGCTCGCCGCCCTGCGACGCGCCAACGACGAGGGGGGCTGGGGGATCCCGATCGAGAACATCAACTATCTCGCCGAGACCGTCCCCGCGTTGCCCAAAGGCCGCTTCGTATTTCTCTCGTTCCGTATTCGCTTCGGCGAAGGGGACGAGGGTGTCGCCCTGACCTTCGAGCGGCATGCCAAGCGGATCAAGGAGGTCTTTGGCGAGAAGTTCTGGCGTTGGGACTACTTGCTTTCGGGTAAGCACCCCCACAAAGGGAAGCCGGTGGAGCGTCTGCGCCTGCTGCTCGGCAACCACACGCACAAGCCGACCGTGGAGTGGTGTGTAATCGACCTCGACGCCAACCGGCAGCGGGAGTCGATCATGGCGGTGCGCGGACCGCAGTCTCTCGCGGACGAGCTCTTCGTCTTCACGTGGTTGTTCCCGGATTACATCCGGAGCATCAACTACGAGGAGAACCCCGCCATTTTCGCGGCGGGTTACGAACTGAACGTCCCCGAGAGCGTCGACGAGCCATGGCAGCGCGTGCCTTGCGTGGACCGGAACCTGGACGATGGCACCACGTACCTGGATGCCTACTGGCGGAGCGATGACTACTCGGGCTATTCGGTGCCTCTCCTCAGGGAGTAGGCACTCGGCTCTCGGACGCTTTGCGCTCGGAGGGTTTTGGAACTTATTCCTTGACTCTTCGTCCGCGAAGCGGACTCGCCGCATCCGGTTTTTTTCGACCTCTACTAGGGTCGCATCTCCGGGTGCGGCTCTTTTTTTAAAATTTGTTATAATTCCATCGGAAATTAGGCTCATGAATCGGTGTCTACGGATACCGGTCGCCGAAATCTCTTGCAATCCCGATATCCCGTCAGAGTTCTGTTTTCTTTTGAAAATAGAAGAGTACGGTGTGGATTGATAAGTACTCCGCATTTCATCTTGGAATCGACCTATCTCAACCACTTTCTCCAATGTTGTAGTGGTCGGAAGGATTACCGTGATAGAGAGATCCTCCAAGGATTGGATTCCGCATAAAATTCAAAGCATGGATGCGTCTGTGCTTGGTGACCTGGAAGGATGAGATGTAAATGAGGCGTCCCCGAGAACGACGACGAGCCATGGCAGAACGTGCCTTGCGTGAACCGGAACCTGGACGATGGCACCACGAACCTGAATGCCTACTGGCGGAGCAATGACAACTCGGGCTATTCGGTGCCTCTCCTCAGGGAGTCCTTGTCAAAACAAAAGGAGCGTTTACTGCGCTCCTTTGTGTTGTTCCAAATTTTTAATCCATCCCCCAAGCATTTTCCCCGCGTCGATCAGAAGGGATTCGAGTTTGAGGTATTTTTCATTGGGTAAACACTTTGTGTCTTTTGACAGACGAATGAGAAGTTTTAACAAATCGATTTTTGCGCTGACGGCAAAGAGTCGTGTTAATTTCTCTGCCGGGTTTGACATGGAAGCCGCGCCAAGAAGCAATTCCAGAGACGTAAGGAGATTTTGTGAAATGATTTCTCCAAGCGTATAGCGTTGAACTTTTGGAAATTTCATGAGCATCTCACTCCACTCACGATAGGTATGATAGAGCGTATGCACGATCGGCACATCCCCAGGACCACCACCGAGCAGCTTTCCTTGTTCGATCTTGTTTCCGGTGTTGGTCATAGGAAGGAAAGGAATGATTTATTTGAACAGATTGTTTCGATTGAAAATCTCTTTTTTGCATGGGAACGTTTTTGCAAGGGCAAAACAAAAAGAGAGGATGTCATGTTATATGAGCGGTATCTGGAAGACCATCTGTTTTCTTTGCAAGAAGAACTTATTTCCGGAGCCTACATTCACAGCCCATACGAACCGTTCACGATTTACGACCCCAAGCAACGACTGATCCATAAAGCGTGTGTAAAGGATCGAGTTGTTCATCAAGCGATCGTAAATATTATTGAGCCCTTTTTTGAAAAACGGTTCATTCAAGACAGCTATTCCTGCCGTATTGGAAAAGGAACACATGTGGCCGTTCGTCGTTTGCAGACATTTCTGAGGCAAGAAAGTAAAAACAACACAAAGACAGTTTACGCACTCAAATGCGATGTCAAAAAATTCTTTGCCTCTGTAAGCCATGAGGTTTTATTGGGTCAGCTTTCCCGATCCATCAACTGCCAAAAAACCATGGCTCTTATCAAAAGCATCATCCAGAGCTACTCGACATCGCACGGCACAGGGATTCCGCTTGGTAATCTCACAAGCCAGCTCTTTGCCAATGTCTATTTGCATGAGCTTGATTGGTACGTGAAGCAGACGCTTCGCACGCCGTATTACCTTCGCTACTGTGATGATTTTATTTTGTTGGTTCCTTCAAAATCCGAAGGCATGAAACTCGCGGGCAACATTGATCTTTTTTTACAAGAACGCTTGCATGTACAACTGCATCCATACAAAGTTTGCGTTCGAACCCTAAAACAAGGGGTTGATTTTCTAGGCTATCGCGTTTTGGAACATGCCGTGATCTTACGAACAGGAACAAAAAGAAGAGTCATGGAAAAAATCAACGCGGAAAATGCCAGTTCTTATTTGGGTGTTTGCCAGCATGCAAATACTTATGATCTGCAACGACAGATTAAACATTTTGTCTAATTTTCATTTTCAATTTTCCTTCACTATCTCCTCTTCCACCACAGCCTCACCTTCCTTCTCCTCCTTCACTCGCGACTTTCTTCCAACATTCCCAATAGGAGCCTTGGGTTTCTGCGATTCAATCTTGTTCACAATGATCTCATGGATGGAATCAAGAATGTCTGACTCCGAGAAAGAGAGGTGAGCGTCACGCTTCAAGATACGTCTAAGGAACCGAATGATATCGGTCGAGTACAAATACTTGCATAGATTGTTTGGTTCCAAGGCTTGAAAACGCTTCCAGAAAGCATCGAGTTCTCCATGGGTCAGAAACTTCTTGTGAAGAAGAACAAGACCCTCGGAAGCATCTTTGAGGATAGAAACGTCACGAAGGTCAAAAGCAAAGAGACGCTTGTACGTGACGGGTTTCTTGAAAATGACACGGTAAACTTCGAAGGATCGACCATTGGTGAGAAGCACCCAGTCAATCCCTTCGTTCGCGGCATATCCCACGGCCTGGCGGAGATGGTTTTCAGACAGATCAATCTGAATAGCTTTGACTTCGACCACCAAATGCTTCTTCCGATCCACTTGGATCACATAATCGGCATACGCCCCGCTAATCATGTGTTCCGTTCGGATTTCTTCCAGTTCTGCATAGCCAAGGAGATCAGTCAGAAACGTATTAATCATGAGACGAGTGGCAGATTCATCCAGGTCAGCATACTTGGCTTTGAGATACTTGTTCCGGTATTCCCGAAGTTTTACAAGGAACGCTTTTTGTTGGGTTTGGGTGGGCATAGAAGAATTGAGTTTCAAAGAAAAATTTAGAGAATTAAGATGAAGAACC
>JACQVI010000135.1 GCA_016209795.1 Ignavibacteriota bacterium | reverse complement strand
GAATATATATATTTTATTCAGTATGAAAAGTTCAAATGAGCAAAGACCAGTGAATGAGTTCGTGGTCGTCGACCCTGAGATTATGGATGGTCTACCAACTCTCAAGGGGACACGTATTCCAGTTTATCTCATTCTCGAAATGATTGAAGATGGGAATTCACTTGAGGACGTTCGAAAGGAATATCCCTTCCTCACACGGGAGCAAATCCGCGCTGCCATCCACTACGCTGCAGAGCGTGTGTCACATGCTGAATCAATTTAATGATAATCCTTCTCGATGAGTGTATCCCTTTGCCCGTTAAGGAGTTTTTGTCAACAAAAGGATATCATGCTGAGCATGTAAGAGAAACCGACCTCGCTGGCATGAAGAATGGGGAACTTTATGAGCGGGCGAAGGAGCGATGTCAGGTCTTCATCACAAATGACCGACATTTCAGACATCCATTGCTCTTCCCAGCGACCGCATCAATGGGCATCCTTTATCTCCGCATCACTTTCCGAGATGACGATGCCGACAGTCGGCGTCAAAGCCAAAGAAGCTGCTGATCATGTTCAAGTAAAGGATATTGCGGAGCTGGTGTTGGAGGCTGTGGAAGGGTAAATGTCTATAAGGTCTGCAGTCCCTTGAGCTATCAGTAGGGAATCTCGCTAAGTCTTACCACGCAGTCTTTGCAGTTCGTCTCAAGCAGGCTATCGTTGCTAAGCAGGATTTTGTTTTGCATACCTTGAGTCACCGATAGCCAGACCAGCCAATAGTACTCCTCAGTGGAGTCGCTGATTTTTCGAGTTGTGTGAGCAACCAAAGCATATTTACCCTGCTTCAATCTTACTACAAATGCCCCATCCGAATTTGTTTTAGTCGTTTGAGCAGCTTCAGGGATTCCTGCGATAAAGTAGGAACCTTTCGAAAAGCTGAGATACTGTGAAAGCACTTTCATGTACTCATCACGCTTAGTTTCAAAGCGAATTTTTTCCTTTGTTAATTCCTTTTTTGATTTGTAAGCCTCTTTGTCGTACTTACCGGTAACGGTGAAAATACGCTCGTGAAGATCAAACTTAAATTCTGCAAACTTATAGAAGACCTCTAAGCTATCATGCTCCCTTTTTAGCTTTTCTTGGATTGGTTTAAGTTTCACTACTTCCTCACGCGCAGTTAACATTTTTTCTTCTATGAATGATACCATTGCCTTCTCGGGAATAATATCAATCTGAACCAAACCAAGCTTAACATTCTGTCTGCCCTCGGTAACAATAAATACTTCTCCATGTATGTCGACTTCGCTTGGTCCACAGTCAACAAGAAAACAAACCCAAAAGCTGTAAATGAGAACTCTGGTCATCTTAGTAGACATTATTTTATCCCGTGTGAAACATAATTGCACTTTAGCAAACGCGTGAGCGCGGTACTTTGTACTCCTCTATTGACGTTTAACCTCACAAGCTCATTCTTGCGCTTATTATCTCTGTAATATTGAGAAACTCACCACTGTCATTTTCCCATTGACAGCTTTTTGGTGAGAATGAGAAAACATGAAATCTTGGATGTTGACTAAGAGCTTTTGTCAATACACAAATCCGGTATGACTCCTTGTGTTGGCACATTTTTGCATATTCGTTAGGTGTCATTTCGATCGATACTACTTGTTGGGACAATCCTTTTACTTCAAGTCTCAGAAGTCTTCCATCGAAAGTCGCTTCGAGATCCCAGCCGACGTTGTCCCTTTCCACAGAGTCAACATCGTAGCCAAGGCTTTCGTAGTACTTCACTGTTCTCTTTATGGCAGCTTCTTCAATGCGTAGGCGTTTCAATGGATCAGCTTGCCAAGCTCTGCTTTTCTTTGTTCTTGTGTGTTGTGAATCTTTCGGGGCTCGCCGGGTACGAATAAACTCCAAGACTTTCTGCTTGAATTCTAAAATGGCATCTTTATCAGCGTACCAAACATTTGATTGCCCCATCCCTCCCTTTGTTTTTCGAGGAACTCTGAGAACTCTTTCGTCTAATGGGAGAAGGATGCAATCGCTTGCTCTTGCGGTTAAGTAATATCCAAAATCTTCTCCTCTAAAGTGTCTGTTAGTAGTAGTACGAGTGAGGAATTGGACATTCTTGTAGAGTCGCGCGTTTTTGTACCATCCGATGACATAAACACCACCTGATGGTGCTCTTGAAACCCACACCGCAAGTACATTGCCGATATGCTCTTGATTGGATTTGGCGCCCAGTCTCCCCAAGTTAATGGAACCACCACGTGGACGAACATAACCAAATAGATTTTCCTCATATGGTAGAAAATTGAACATCTCGTGTCCATACCCGTGTTCCTCTACAAAAGAACCTCCTCCTACAATCTTATCATTAGAGATCCCTCGATAGCTTTTCATCCATCCGATGTTCAGAAATACTATTCTTTCCATTCGAACAACTATTATTCTATGAGAAGGTTACTTGGGATATAACTAGTGTGAGTACGAATGTCATATAGCTTACCGGTTTGTCATAAAAAAAGCAATATTGTGAACACCATAAGTATCTATTTCTCCAACCCCTCCATCATATTTCTCCGTATCAACATCAAAATAGCAGACTGTGCAACGATAAGGTATTTCTTAGATTCATACTCAATCTCTATCGCTTGGTCACGGAGGAAAATTGCATAATCGCCTTCTTCGGCTTGAAGTGGAATGTACTTTACCGGGTCTTTTGGCGTCGGTGACCAGGACTCCTGATCGAGGTAACCGGGATTTGGAATAGGATAACCAGGACCAACTTTGATGATGTACCCGCTCTGAACCTTTTCCTTTTCTTTTACAGTCGGTGGGAGGTAGAGTCCATGTTCGGTGCGCTCCTTTTCCGTGTCAGGAACAAGCAAAACCTTATCGCCTACGACAATCATCTGTTTTCTGCTATATTGTTCCATTAAGAGTTTTTCTCTCCATCGCAATGTACTAAACAGATTGACGTGCAGCAAGGAATTTTTTCAGCTCATCAAAACTTGGGAAGACTTTCGTTATACATCCAAGAACCCAGCCGGGAATTTCATGGAGTGGAGTGGAAGTTACAAGATACACAGGTTTCCCAAAGTATTTTGCCATAGTCAATTCTCCCTTTGTGCCTGCTCCTTTCGCTGCACCATCATCCCAATAGCAGATGACATAGTCAGAACGCTCAGCGATTTCTTTGCAATCAATCTCAACTAAGTTACGCACAATCTCCTGGTACAGTTGAACGTTCTCTGTTTTAAGTGACCGGAAATTTGTGTTAGGATAAGATTTTTGAAAAAATCGGTCACTCTCTACATTAGGATTAAACACTGTATGCTTCAAATGTTGTTCAATCCACCGCTGCATCTCTTTGCGCCAATGCACTCCTTCGCCGTTGGCGTATTCCATTCCTCCTGATAAATATGCCCGCATGGTCTTATCCAAACTTATAAACATTTAACATCGGGTAGACTATACTATACGCAGCCCATAGTATTCCTCCGACACTCAACGGTACCGAGAGATTGTCATCGACGTCAATCGGGAGTGCCTCAACGATCGTTCCAATAGCCGCAGCGAGTGCACCGATGAGGTATTCACCAACATAATATTCGATCTTTGGTGTAAGGAAGACGACAAGCAATGCACTGAGGAAAAATCCGAGACTACCTTCAAGTGTTTTTTCAAAAAACTTATGTTTGCCAAAACGCCTTCCTACCAAAGCAGCGGTCAGATCCGAGATGATCAAGATGATGAAGCTTGTTACAGCAATGAATTTTGGAAAAATAATAATGGCAAGTGTTGCAGATATCAACACGTACGTAGCGCCGTTGAGCCGTTTCTTTTCCCGATCACTTTCCCGTCGGCGCAGCAGCCATCCGAACCATGTATAAAACCAACTCTCGATTGGCTTGTGGTAGTACCTTGCTACATCAACAACCAAAAATGCTATTGTCAGCGGTATAAAGACTGCAAGAGCTACGTTTTTCGGAGTGAAGAAATAAAAGATCGGAATCGAAAGAGAACAAAGGTGGATAGCTTTGCGGACGAGTTCTATGTGATAGCTGCTCTCGATTCCAGCAAGCAATTCTGGGTCAGGGCTTTTGCGGGTCTCCTTCGCTGACAGAAGGTGATGATTGGTTTTCAACGGTTGCCTTCACACTTTGTTCTTCTCCATTTGTCCGCCGTTCAAGCGGTGGGAGCTGTTCACCACGGATCAATTTGTCGATTTCTTCGCCATCAAGAATTTCTCGCTCGAGCAATGCATTCGCTAAGCGATGGAGGGCGTCCATATTTTCATGTAAGATTGCCTCGGCACGGTTCATTCCGTTTATAACGATCTTCTTTACTTCTTCATCGATAGCGATAGCAGTGTTTTCAGAATAGTTTTTTGAACGTGTAATCTCACGTCCGAGAAAGATTTCTTCCTCTTTCGTCCCATAAGCAAGCGGACCCAATCGCTCGCTCATGCCCCATTCACAGACCATTTTGTGCGCGAGTTCTGTAGCACGTTCGATGTCATTGCCAGCGCCCGTGGTCAACTCGTTGAAGATCAGTTTCTCTGCAGCACGTCCACCGAGGGCATAGGCAATCATCGCTTGTAAATACTCTTTTGAATAGGTATGCTTTTCATCGATGGGAAGATAGGTCGTCACACCCAAGGCTCTGCCGCGAGGTATGATTGTTACCTTGTGGACAGGATCAGCCTCAGGAATTTTTTTCGCCACAAGCACATGGCCCGATTCATGGTACGCGGTGACTTTCTTTTCCCGCTCTGAAATGATCAGACTTTTCCGCTCCATTCCCATCATCACCTTGTCTTTTGCTTCTTCGAAGTGCTGCATCTGGACTGCCTTATGATTTTGTCGAGCAGCAAGAAGAGCAGCTTCATTGACAAGATTGGCTAAATCGGCACCAGAAAGGCCCGGTGTTCCTTTCGCAAGAACCTCAAGCTTGACATCATCGGAGATAGGGATATTTTTCGTATGAACTTTGAGTATTCCTTCACGACCTCGAACATCGGGTCGATCAACGACCACTTGCCGATCGAACCTGCCGGGACGCAGGAGCGCTGGATCAAGAACATCGGGTCGGTTCGTAGCTGCAATAATGATGACGCCGCTATTCTGTTCGAAACCATCCATCTCGACCAACAGCTGATTGAGTGTTTGTTCACGTTCGTCATGCCCTCCACCAAGTCCCGCACCGCGATGTCTGCCAACCGCATCGATCTCATCAATAAAGATAATGCACGGTGCGTTTTTCTTTCCAGTCTCAAACAAATCTCTCACACGGCTTGCCCCGACACCAACGAACATCTCAACGAAATCTGCACCTGAGATAGAGTAGAATGGCACGGCAGCTTCTCCAGCTACTGCACGTGCAAGCAGAGTCTTGCCGGTACCGGGTGGACCAAGTAAGAGAACGCCCCGAGGAATTTTCCCGCCGAGGCGCTGGAATTTCGATGGCTCTTTTAAAAATTCTATGATCTCCTGGAGTTCTAACTTTGCTTCATCTGCACCGGCTACATCTTGGAACGTAACTTTCGGTTGACCCTCATTAATCATCTTCGCACGGCTCTTACCGAATGAGAAGATTCCTTTTGTTCCCATTCCTTGCATGCGTCGCATGATGATTAACCAGACCACAAGCAGGAGTACCCATGGCAATGCACTCAGGATAGCTTGCATCCACGTGCTGTCTTCTTTTTTGATAGTAAAGCGAATGCCTTGTTGATTCCATTCCTGTACAACACTGCCATCGATATACGGAAGCGTCACGACAAAACGTTCTACAGTTACCTGCTTTCCTGAGGCGGTAAGCAAAGGCATAGGCTTCTTCAACGTTCCGTGGAAATCAAAGTTGTTCAATTCAGATTTACGTACCTCCGCTGTACTGATGTGTCCTTCACGAAGGTATTGTAGGTACTGAGTGTAATCTATTTCAACCTCAACTCCTTCCTGAGAACGGAACAAAGTCATGACAATAAAAACGCCGAGAATGATTGCCGACCAGCTTAGGATCACTTTGATGACTTTAGCCCAATTAAAATCATCATCGCCCCGAAACTGGTTTTTGCTTCCTCGCCTTCTTGGGGGTTTTTTTCGCAGTCGTTTCTCGAACGATCTTTTTGTGTCTTTTTTGTTATCGTCCATATATTAAATCTTATTCCTTTAACTTCGTTGGTAACCTGTCATCAGCCAATCGGTAAATAGCTTTTAGATTTCTCTCCTTTTGTCCATAATCAAGCCCGTATCCTATAACAAAGTAGTTAGGAATGCTAAATCCAATAT
>JACQVI010000134.1 GCA_016209795.1 Ignavibacteriota bacterium | reverse complement strand
TTCGTCGCTCCGCTCCTCGCAAAGACTCTCTCTGGGACTTTTTGGACAGCCACTACAGGTCGACGACTCGACTCGTCGAGGTGAGTTCGTTCCCCAGAAGCACTTCCTGCTCAAAGAGGAAAAAACTTTTGCAATAGCTATTATGACGGAGAAAGAAACACTCGGCGGAAAAGATGCTGGCTTTAGCCATGATGTTCAAATCCGTATTTCTGGATGAACTCTTCAACTTCCTGGGACAAGGTTTTTTTCTTGTGATGTTCCTCTTAGCGATCTATGTACAAACGCACTGTGTCAAGCATTGATTCGCTAACAGAGACAGCAAAATATTCGTCGGCCCATTCGAACGTTGTGGGGACAATCCTCTCTTTGTTGATCCAGTACGATGATTCTCCTTTGAGGAATTGCAGTGCCTTTGTCCCGCCTTGCGGGATGATATCCGCATTCAACCCAAACAAACAATGTAGGTGCTCGGTATGCCCGTTGAGCCTATCGATATAGATTCCCTTCTTCTTCGCATTCTCTCGAATTGTGTTGGGCAGCTCCAGCCTGAAGGCTGGAGTTAGATAGCGACACCCACGATTTACTCACAATCTCCCCGAAAACCTCACTGTCGTCCCTCTTCCGGGCTGTGATGTTATCTCACACAGACCACCGATATTCTGTGCACGATTCAGAAGATTGCTCAGACCGTTCCCGCATCGGACTGTGAGTTGGTCGAAGCCTCGTCCATTATCGCTGATAACTGTTTCGAGTATGCCATCTCGTTGCTGAACCTGTATCTGTACCTTGGTTGCCGAGGCATGCTTCACAATGTTGGTGAGAATCTCCTTGAACGCGAGAAAGAAGTTTCTTTTGAAATCTATGGTGATCCTCACGTCCCGCTTTGCGGGATCGTTCTTTGGAGTATGAAAGTCGTACTCGAGACCGGAAAGCAAGGATGAAGCCGTATCCTTCATTCTCAGCAGAAGATCATCAAGCCTGTCGTTCTTCGGTTTAATAAACCAGACGATATCCTTCATGCCTTCAGAGGTAGTTATGGCCGTGTCATAAATCTCTGCAAGCCTACGTTTCGTTGCCGTGGTCAGTCCAGGGGCGCGTTGGACGGCTCTGCTCACCATGGCAATCGTGCTGAGATTGCTTCCCACATCATCGTGGAGATCATCCGCAATACGCAGCCTAAGCCGCTCCACTTCAAGAAGCCGTCGCAGCCTGTACCGGTATGCTGCATACATCAAGCCTGCAATCAACCCGGCAATGAGAATGCGAAACCACCATGTTTGCCAGTACGGTGGCGTGATGACAATAGAGATGGATGTCCCGGCTTCGTTCCAGACATTGTCGCTGTTGCAGCCTTTGACATGGAAAACATAGCTACCGGGATCAAGATTTGTATAGCTTGCGTAGTTGTGAGTTCCAGCATCGATCCAGTCCCTATCTACACCTTCCATTTTGTAGGCAAATCTGTTCCGCAAAGGATTTGCATAATCGAGAGCGGCGAATGAGAACGAGCATAAGTTCTGATCATACGAAAGACGGACATCTCTTTCTGAAAGGACAGAGCTGGAGAACTCCCTGTCAAGCACTTTGAAACTCGTGATGACAATCTCAGGAGGACGAGAGATCGTAGAAACATTTTCTGGAAAAAACTCAGTGAAGCCGTCAAGATCTCCGACGAACAACTTGCCGTGTGCATTCTTAAAAAAACCAGAGAATAATTCCCTGAACGGTATCCCATATTTCTCATCAAATCTCACAAACGTGTTGGTCTTCGGATTGAATTTAGCCAACCCAATTGATGTGGATAACCAAAGCTCAGCCTCACTTGCTGGGAAAATCCCGAAGATATGTGCATCGTGGAGCTGATCGATCGGATGTCGCTGAAACACGCCTGAGTGCGGATTGAACGAGACCAGCCCCACCGTTGTGCTGAGCCAGAAAACCCCTTCACGATCCTCTACGAACGTATAGATAAAGTTCTCTCTGTTTCCAACAGAGTCTCCTCGGTGAATGAATCGGGTAAAGGTTCCATTGGCTCTAAGCTTGTTCAATCCTCTTCCGTATGTTGCCACCCAAATATTGTCCTGATGGTCTTCGAGTATGTCCGAGACTTGATTGCGGCCAATGGGATGAGAATCCTCAACTCGATGTAAATAGTTCTTGAAGCGATGCAGCGCGACTTGACTCTTGCGAAGGTTTTGCCTGTCCGCCATCTTTGTGGCGGAAACCTTCGCAAGGTTTGAACGCGTTTCCTGAACCAGTTGGGAGAGTCCATCGCTTGTGCAAATCCATAGTGTGCCGGAACGGTCTTCGTATAGTCTGGTTATGTCGTTACCAACCAGACTCGCCGAGTCCCCATCCGCGTGACTGTAGATGACCATGTGTTTGCGTTCAGGATTGAGTCTTGCGAGTCCCCCATTGGTACCAATCCAGAGATTTTCATCGCGGTCTTCCAGAACAGCCCCAACGTCACCGTTTGGCAACGCGAGGGCATTTGATGGATTTGCCTCAAAGTTGAAGACACGACGATACGTTCCGCCTTCGCGATAAAGACCATTCAATCCTCCTCCCCACAATCCGACCCAGAGAATTCCGTTTCGGTCCTCGCACAGTGACAATATTGCACCGCGGTTCAGTCGGAGAGACCGTTGATTGCGAAGATGGTTGCTGAATGGATTCTTCGATAGTACCATCTTGTTCACACCATAGCGGGTCCCAATCCAGAAAAGAAGGGTTCTTCCAGTGGATGCAACAGGATCAAGATACAAAGTTTTAATAGAACTCATCGAGCTGTGTACCTCTTCTGGTGCCTTTAACAATGTGAACGTGCCAGCTGCATGGTTCACCAATCCAAGTTCTGCAACCGCAACCCACATGGTACCTGATGGGTCTTGGACTATTGACGAAATAGCATGAGGTAATGGTGACGGAAGGTTTTCTCGACGAATTTGTCCCTTCTCAGGATTGAGAACGTTCAGCCCGTTTTTTGTCCCGATCCAGATTTCTCCGTGAGTATCTTCCTGGAAGGAGGTGATTTCATCTGATAAAAGCGATTTCATCTCAGTTGAAGAATGTCTGTAATGCCTGAAACGCCCTGGGGTACGGTCAAGAACATTTAGTCCACCACCGGTTGTTCCAATCCACAATCTGTCCGAGCGGTCGACAAGAAGCGAACTGATACGATTGTCACTCAATCCGTTTTTTATTGTGTACTGTTGCACGGTCTGGCAGTCGCGTTTGTAGGCGAATAGGCCTTGCGATCTTGTGGCAATCCAGATCGTACCATCAGGGTCCTCCACGATGGCGTTGATCCTACTCTCAGAAAACTCCATACCACTCAGAAAGCGTGTAAATTGTTCAGTCTTGAGATTAAACGTCCACAAGCCCTTCCCCGTGGCAAGGAGAAGCGAATCACCACCCAATTTCATCATTGCTAAAACATTACTGACAAAAGGGGATTCGTGTGTCAAGACTCGCACTTGGTAGCCATCGTACTTGCACAGACCCTTCGTCGTTCCAAACCAGAGAAAGCCACGATCATCACGGATGATGGCGTTGATGATGCCGAAGTTTGGTGATGGGATCTGCTCGAAGGTAACCAAGGAGTTGTCGAGGGAGGGAATCGCCTTTGGTTGTGAGATCGCGGGGCAGGACGCGATCAGAAGCGCAACGGCGTTATTAATGATCCTGAGTCGAAAATACATAGTTTTAATTTAGGTGCTTCGAAATAGGTTTTTGTAAGGACATCAGCACCCAACTTTAGTTGGGTGAAAAGTGAATATGATCGCTCTGAATATTCAATGTCATCAAGCAAATGTTATTTCTCTGAGCGTATTCCTGAATGTGCTGATACAGTCTGAGCTTTGAATCGCTCACCAGAAGCTTCTCTCGTCCTTTCGTAGAATCTGTCCGAAAACTATCCAAAACACCCCCCGTCATTCCGAAATTCTTCTGTTCGGAATCTAAACACTGCCTTCTGAGCACAGATGCCGACCTGAAGCATGTCGTCATGACAGGTAGGCTTGGTTTTCGGACCCTCTCGTCGACCAGGCGAGATGAATGAACATGCGAACGTGCAAATGAATTGTCATTGTTTGCTTCCTTGGTAAACCGTTGATAGCTATTGCAAAAGTTTTTTCTTCTTTGAGCAGGTAGTGCTTCTGGGGAACGAACTCACCTCGACGAGTCGAGTCGTCGACCTGTAGTCCCTCTCTACAGGTAGAGAGGGACGGAATGGCTGCGCAACCGCTCCCCTTCTCTACTTGTAGAGAAGGGGCTGGGAGATGAGTTCTGAGGGTAGCATACCTAAAGCCGCTGAGTTTCATTTGTCCAAAGTGGAAACTAATTATGCAACAACTATAAACGGTTTCTCTATTTTGGTTATTCAATTTCCACCATGCTGAAGCATGGTGCTCTGTCCCTGTCCCTTACGCTCGACCCTTGTAACGACATCACCATCCAACTTCAGTCGGCTGCGAACGACAAACAACAAAACCGACCCAGCGCCATCTTCATGTATTCAGACTAAATTTACGCCAATCCATGCTTAGAATCAACTTTGCCCGCAAATGCGTGATTGTCAAGAGCCTTCATGAAGCGTATATTCATAGTAATTTCCCGCAGGTATCAGGAGAGTGAGTCACTGATGTTACGCACGGACGAAAATGAAATGCCACGACCTTTAGATCGTGGACCAGAAAATCAGATACCATTCGGCTTTAGCCATAATTTCACGTTCATTTGGGCTAAAGCCTTGTGCTTTTCGGGTTATTTATCCCCGACATAAATGTCGGGACTGAGTGAACGAACAAATTGACAATTAATTCTTCAACCAAATTCAGAGAGGTTCGTATGAAAAACTTTTTACCTTTACTCACACTCTTCGTGCTCACACTCAGCAGCATTGGTTACAGCCAAGTGCCAAGTTCTGAAACATATCAGGAACCAGAGAAGATCTCTATGAAGAGTAATCCAATAATCCGCTCAACTGCTGCGTCATTGCCGAAAACGATGTCGTACCAGGGATTGCTAAGCACGTCGATGGGAACACCCGTGGCTGACGGAAGCTACGATCTGCAGTTTGATCTGTATGATTCCTCCACCGTGGGCAGCTCACAATGGACAGAGACGCACAACGGGGTTGACGTACAACGCGGGACATTCAATGTCATTCTCGGATCGATAAGCTCATTGGATATCGACTTCAATAAGAGGCTCTACGTTGAGGTCAAAGCGCTCAATGGTCCGGCAGGTCCCTCGTATCCACTCACGTTCTCTCCCCGCACGGAGTTGACGAGCGCGCCCTACGCACTCGCTCCCTGGAGTGCAAACGGTGGCGGTCTGTACTACAACGGTGGCAAGATCGGACTCGGCACCCAGACGCCAAGTGCGAACGGTATCGATTACCTAAAGTTGGAAATTGCAGACGAAGATGGCAGCAACAGCGATATTGCGATGAGAGTTGCTGGCACAGGGGGCGGTTATCCAGTATTCAACTTCGCAAAGTCACGAGGAACACTCACAACTCCATCTGCTGTGAATCAATTCGATCTTCTTGGTCAAATTAATTTTCTCGGATACACCGGCACATTGTATGCCATTGGCGCTGCAATCAGAAGCCGTGCGTTTGCGGCGCCGAGCGCATCAAGGGTGCCCTCCTCCCTGGATTTCTACACCAGCGGAGAAAATAACAGAATGCGAATCGATTCTTCCGGCAATGTCGGCATCGGGACGATAGCACCTGATAATAAGCTTTCCGTGAACAGAGGGGCTATCAGCGGTTCAGGGGTCAATGATGTCTTGAGGATCTCCGGCGGAAACCTGTCGACTGCGGGGGATGCTACAGGACTGCTGTTCGTACAAAGAGATAGCGAAGATGATTATGGCGGCTATATCCGCTTGATCACGACAAACACAAGCCCTAATTTCCTCGATCCCCGCATGGATTTTGGCGTCCAGGACAACGGAACAAACCTCCTGTCCGACATCAAAGTGAGAATGACGATCCTTGGGGGTGGCAACGTCGGCATCGGGACAACAACGCCAACCGCAAAGCTCCACATCGGGGGCACTCCCGGCATAGACGGTATCCGTTTCCCTGATGGTTCGCTGCAAACTTCTGCAGGCGTTGGCTCTGCATCTTCGGTCAGTAGTGCAACTGATGCCCTCGTAACTGGTGACAATGACAACACTGGCTCCGGCGATATTCGCCTTGTCACTGGACTTTCTGATAAGATGCGGATTACAAACGGAGGCAATGTCGGCATCGGGACTGCAAACCCGCAATCCTCGTTTGTGGTTCAGGGGAGCAGCAACTGGGGCGTAGGTGAAGTCGTAGGCGCAGGGACAAATGCGGAAGCCAGCATTGGGTTCCGCCCCTCGAATCTCAACAAAGGCGCACTGGGCACCTGGGTTCTGGGCGTCAACAACAACGGTGGACAATCAAATGCCTTTTCGCTTTATGCGGCTAATGGTCTTGGCTACGGATCGCAGGTTATCAGCGTGCTTCCTTCGGGCAACGTGGGCATCGGGATGACAGGTCCGAGTTTCAAGCTTGACGTAAACGGAATCGTCAACGCCACGGATGTTTACAAGAACGGATTACCATTAAGCACAAGCCAATGGACAACTTCAGGAGCAAACATATACTACAACTCCGGCAACGTGGGCATCGGAACCACTTCCCCCGCCGCCCAACTGCATGTCCACGACTCGAGCAACAGCATTATTGGGGCTCGATTGGCACTGACTCAGGCTGCGAGTGGTACGAATATTACCGATGGTGTTGCACTGATCTGCACGTCGCCGAACGGCTACGTGTGGAACTACGAAAATGGTCCTCTCCTCCTGGGGACCAACGGAGTTGAGAGAATGCGAATCGGTGCCAGTGGTAACGTTGGTATCGGGGCGAGCAGTCCACTTCACCAGCTTCATGTGTACTCGGCTGGAGGTGAGACTGTAGTTGACATTCAGAACGCCAGTACTGGCGGTCGCATCTGGCAAATCTACAGCACGGGAACGGCAAATGGCGAAGGAGCCGGACATTTCATGATTCGCGATGGCACAAGTGGAGTCGCTCGAGTGTTCGTGTCGGGTTCTACGGGCGATGTCGGCATTGGAACGACAAGCCCGGCTGCTAAGCTACACGTCAATGGAGATGCCGGAAATAACACCGGTGTGTGGTCCAACTTGTCGGATGGAAGATTGAAGAAAGAGATCGAGCCGATTCAGAATGCGCTTAAGACGGTCGAACAACTTCAGGGTGTAACGTTCAGATGGAAGGATTCCGAGAAAGACACTCAATACGGTCGCGTTCGGGGAATGATCGCACAGGACGTAGAAAGAGTGATTCCCGACTGGGTAAAGACCGACCCCGATGGATACAAGCGCCTTGAACCGATTGGCATCGATGCTCTGCTCATTGAAGCGATTAAAGAACAACAACGAGAAATCGAAGAATTGAAAGAATTAGTGAAATCTCTTGCCTCTGAAAAAAAGCGAGATGGCAACAAGTCGATTGGAGAGTTGAAGTAAGATAAACCCTCACCCTGGCCCCTCTCCCAAATTGGGAGAGGGGTGTCACGTAGTGACGGGGTGAGGGTAAAACCTGAAACATGACTCATGAACCTAAAACCTATAACCTATTACCTAACATCACAGGAGAATAATTCCATGAAACACTTTATTGCTAAACTGACAGTCTGTATACTTGCGCTGAGTGTTTGTTCTCACGGCCAGGTACCGCAGAAAATCTCTTATCAGGGATTACTCACAACGTCTCCAGGTGGAGCGGCGGTACCGAACGGCAGCTACGATCTCAAGTTCGAGATTTACAATGCGCCAACTGGAGGCACTTTGCGCCACAGTGAAACACACTCAGGAGTTGATGTTACTCGTGGCACATTCAGTGTCGTCCTTGGTCCGCTGCCACCCATCTTCACTGAATCGCTCTACGTTGAGGTAACTGCACTCTCAGGACCAAGCATTGGTTCACCACTTACGTTCTTACCCCGTGCAGAATAAACGAGTGCACCGAATGCACTAGCCCCGTCGTCGATTAATGGAAGAGACATCACTAACTCGAGCGGCAACGTCGGCATTGGGACAAACAGCCCGCAGGCAAAATTGCATGTTGCGGTGGCGGACGAGGCGATGCGGATTCAAGGCTCCGTAAGTGGAGTTTTGAACCAGACCTATCTGACCTTTTATAACGGCGCTGGAACGAGGGTCGGCTATGTGGGTGATGGAAGCACGGGAGATAATAGTGTTTTTTTGGATGCTGATATCGGTGACGTAGTACTTAATACATCTGCAGGGAGGGTTCTAACGGCGACTTCCACCGGAAATGTCGGTATCGGAACCACCACGCCGCAATCCAAGCTGGAAGTCCGTGGGGACATCAGGTTTGGTCCCAGCGGTGAATATCGCGCGCCGGGCGGCGAAGAGAATCTGCGCATAATTCGCGGCGTCGTAACAGCGGCCGGGGGCATCATTGTGGGGTCAGGTTTCACGGTCTCCCATGTGGCGAGCTCGGGCACGTATGTGATCAACTTCAATACGGCCTTCCCGAGTGCCCCGAGCGTCGCGGCCACAGCGCAAGTCCAACCCGGCCTGGTCTTGTTCGCGACGACAGACGGCGTTGTAAGTGGCAGTGCTACCATAAGATTATGGAATCCATCCAACCTCGCCGGTTCGGCTGATGGGCCCTTTCATTTCATCGCCATCGGCCCGCGATGAAGCGGGCTGGATCCGCGGGTACTCCGCACGAAATTCTAAGAAAGGTCGCCCCGAGATGAAACAATGACTCCAAAAACTTGAACAACTGCTGCAACGTAAGACGGCAGTCGCAAATTAAATGCAGAAATCATTGACAACCAAACTAAACTTTATAGGAGAATAAAACCATGTTGACAACTCAACTCGTTGAGAAACACTTTATTGCTAAACTGACAGTCTGTATACTTGCGCTGAGTGTTTGTTCTCACAGCCAGGTACCACAGAAAATCTCTTATCAGGGATTGCTCACAACATCCCCAGGAGGAGCTGCCGTACCCAATGGGAGCTACGATCTCAAGTTCGAGATTTACAACCTTCCAACCGGAGGAACATTGCGCCACAGTGAAACGCACTCAGGTGTTGATGTTACTCGTGGCACATTCAGTGTTGTCCTTGGCCCGCTGCCACCCATCTTCACTGAATCGCTCTACGTTGAGGTTACTGCACTCTCAGGACCGAGCATCGGTTCACCACTCACGTTCTCTCCCCGCGCTGAACTAACAAGTGCGCCTTATGCGCTCGCACCGTGGTCGACCAGTGGAACGAACATTTCATACTCTGCAGGCACCGTCGGCATCGGGACAGCTTCTCCGATTGCTCCACTGCACATTACTCCTAATTCATCCAACTATGCTTTCAGAATTGACCAGGGTATAAGCGGGCACGGAATCTTGTCGTATGTAAACACTACCTCAAGCAGCCAAATTCTTTTAAATGCAACCAGCAACGTTGATGGTCTCATTGTTTTAGGAAACGGTAAGGTCGGCGTTGGGACGACAAGCCCGAACGAACAACTCACAGTTGCTGGCTCGATGGAAGTCGGGACAGGTGCTGGAGATTATCAGCATCTCCGGATCGGGGGAGGCAATTCCTCGGGATTCCTTTACGGTAGCTACCCCGGTTTGGGGGATGGGATACACGTTGGGTACAATCAGTACTACGACGCGGCTGGCGTACGGCATGTTGTAAATGCCGGAGGTGGAACCTCCCGCATCAGCATGGGCTATGGGATTGTGAGGATCGGCGCTTCCGATCCCGGCTTCGGCGACCGGAACCAAATCGTCATAACGCAGGGCGGGATTTCCCTGTACCCTTCTCCCGGGCGTGTAGAAATTAACGGGAGCCTCTACGTATCTCCCCAAATTGGTAGTCAAATTGGAATTGGTGTCATTCCGAGCAGCTATCAACTCCAGTTGAGTCAGAACTCCGCCGCCAAGCCCACGAGCAATACGTGGACGATTTCATCCGACACTCGACTGAAAAAGAATGTCAAGACAATCAAGGACGCTCTCGGAAAGCTTCTTGCCTTGCGAGGTGTGACGTATCAATGGATTGATCCTTCTACTCAAGGTGGGATGACGGGAACCTACACAGGAATGGTCGCGCAGGAGGTAGAACGCGTCTTTCCGGAGTGGGTGAGCGAGGACAACAAAGGATTCAAACATCTCACGGTGATCGGTTTTGAGGGTCTTGTAATCGAGGCTCTGCGGGACCTCCGAACTGAAAAAGATGCACAAATACAAGCGCTGCAGAAAGAAATCGAAGAGCTTAAAATGAAAGTGAAATCGCATTCCGCTGAAAAGAAGCCCCTTGACAACAAGTCGATTGGAGAGTTGAAGTGAGATAAACCCTCACCCCGGCCCCTCTCCCAAATTGGGAGAGGGGTGTCACGTAGTGACGGGGTGAGGGTAAAACCTGAAACATGACTCATGAAACTTTAAAACCAAAAACCTATTACCTAATATCACAGGAGAATAATTCCATGAAACACTTTTTTGCTCTATTCACAGTCTGTATGCTTGCGTTGAGCGTTTATGGCTACAGCCAGGTACCACAGAAAATCTCGTATCAGGGATTGCTCACAACTTCCTCTGGCACACCCGTGCAGAATGGCAATTACGACATCCAGTTCGATCTTTATGAAACAAGTGCGGGCGGCACAAGCGAGTGGACTGAGACGCATACAAACGTTGTGGTCACACGAGGAACATTCAATGTCATCCTCTCGTCTACCATATCGCTGAATAATTTTAATTTCAACCGCCAAGTGTACTTAGAGGTCACAGCAACTGCTGGACCCGCAGGTCCATCGTATCCTATCACGTTCCCTCGCACGCCTCTCACAAGCGCACCATCAGCTCTCGCGCCGTGGACAGTGAATTCAGGAAATATCTATTATAACAACGGCAACGTTGGCATCGGGACAACCAATCCCAGCTACAAGCTCCACGTGAACGGGGCAGACGAAGGAATCAGTATCCAAGGACCGTCAGGTACAGTATCTAATCAAGCATACTTAACCTTCCGCAACGGTTCTGCAACGCGCGTTGGGTACGTCGGAGATGGAAGCACCGGGGACAACGATATCTTCCTGAGTGCCGACGCGGGTAATGTCACGCTGAATACGTCATCCGGGAGAGTGTTAACAGCAACCTCGTCCGGCAAAGTGGGCATTGGGACGACTTCGCCAGTTGGAAAACTGGATGTGGAGACAGCAAGCGGAGTTGCTGTCAAGGGACGAACCATGAGTGACGGCATCTCTGAAGGCGGTGTGTATGGCCAGGGCGACGTGGTCGGCGTTAACGGCTATGCTGTCGGCACCAGCGGCGTCAATTACGGGGTGACCGGCTCTACGTCTAGTGCCTCTGGTTATGGTATTTTCTGCAACGGCAGGTTCGGCGCATCCGGCACCAAGGGTTTTCGCATAGACCACCCCAAAGACCCGACGGGCCAGTACCTGCTACACTATTCAGCCGAAAGCCCCGATGTGCTCAACATTTACTCGGGCAATGTGGTCACTGACCGCAATGGCTACGCGAGAATCACGCTCCCAGAATATTTCGAAGAGATCAATAAAGACCCACGCTACACGCTGACGGTGATCAACGAGGGCGGGACGGAGTTTGTTCTAGCAATGGTTGTGGAGGAAATCAGAAACAACCGGTTTGCCATCCGCACGAGCAAGCCATCTGTAAAGGTCTCGTGGCGCGTGGATGCAGTGCGCAATGATCTGTGGGTTCGTCAGTATGGGACTCCAATACGGGTGGAAAAACTAGGATTCGAGCGCGGCAAGTACCAGCACCCCGAGCTTTACGGCATGCCGCAAGAGATGGGAATGAATTACCGCCCGGAGATGGAACGCCTGCATGCTGGAGTTGGCAAACAAAACCACTAATATGAAACTTAACCGCACAGGAGAATAAAACCATGAAACACTTTATTGCTAAACTGACAGTCTGTATACTTGTGCTGAGTGTTTGTTCCCACAGCCAGGTACCACAGAAAATCTCGTATCAGGGATTGCTCACAACCTCCCCAGGAGGAGCGGCAGTACCGAACGGGAGCTATGACCTTAAGTTCGAAATCTTCAATGCGCCAACTGGGGGCACATCGCGCCACACAGAAACACACACAGGTGTTGACGTTACTCGCGGTACATTCAGTGTTGTTCTTGGTCCGCTTCCGCCGATCTTCATCGAATCGCTCTACGTTGAGGTAACTGCACTCTCGGGACCGAGTATTGGTTCACCACTCACTTTTTTGCCCCGCTCTGAGCTAACCAGTGCGCCGTATGCGCTTGCTCCGTGGACGATTAATGGAGGTACCATTTCCTACTCTACTGGGAATGTAGGCATCAGTACAGATAACCCGACAGAAAAATTGGAAGTTTCTGGAAATGCGAAAATCACTGGTACGTTATTTTCCAGTAACGTCTCGAGTAACAGCCCTCTTAGTTTACAGACTGCCGGAACAACGAGGATGTATATTGATGATGCAACCGGCAATGTGGGCATCGGCATGACCAACCCCGTGCAGAAGTTTGAAATCGTCGGCGCCAACCTGGGCGCCGCGACATCCGGGTCAGCAGCCGACGGCATCGCACGCTTCCGGCCCTCCGGTTCGGCCGCGGCGCTGGATATTGGCTACCTGAGTTCGCCAGCCCATGCGTGGATTCAATCGCGCGATGCGGACAACTACACCATCAATTACAATTTGGCTCTCAACCCGAATGGAGGCGACATCGGCATCGGAACGACAACCTTTGGCTCACTTCTGACTGTGGGCTCACCTTCGATTAGGGGAACGCTCAACGTTGTTGGGAGTACCCTTCTCCTCCCTGCGCTTTCACTCACTGACTCGCGTGCCAATGGCCACCAATACAGCATTTATGGAGGGCTGACCGGTACCGGAAGTCTTGATATTTTCGATCAAAATGCCGCAGCAACCCGATTAACCATCAATTCTTCTGGCAATGTCGGTATCGGCACGACGACGCCAGTCTTCAAGCTCCAGGTTGAAACCAACGACGACTTCGGCCGAGCCGTGTGGGGACGCGCGACAGCGACCAGCGGGGTCAATTACGGCGTGTATGGCGAGAGCAAAGGCAGCGGAGGAAGAGGCGTCTATGGGGTCGCCCTCGCCAGCGGCGGCGTCAACGTCGGAGTCTGGGGCCAGTGCACTAGCGCCTCTGGGTTCGGCGTGTATTGCGTCGGCGACTGCGAAATCACAGGCGACTTGACCGTCAGTGGCAGCAAGGCCTTTCACATCGACCACCCCCTCGACCCGGCAAACAGGTATCTCAATCACTATTGCGCAGAAGGTCCCCAGCCCCTCAACATCTACCGCGGCAATGTGGTCCTTGATGGCGCGGGCGAGGCCTGGGTCGAACTTCCCAAGTACTTCGACGCCGTCAACCGAGAAGTCAGTTACGATCTCACCCCAATCGGCGCGGCGATGCCAAATCTCCACATCGCCCAGGAGGTCCTAAGCATCGCTGGCGCGACGGGGTTCCGGATCGCTGGCGGCAAGCCTTTGATGAAAGTCTGCTGGACAGTGGCTGGCGTGCGCAACGATCCCTACCTTGCGACCCACGGCGCGCCAGTTGAGCCGGAGAAACTGCCCGAACACAAGGGCAAGTACCTGCATCCCGAACTCTACGGCAAGCCGAAAGAGATGGGAATCAGCTACACCCCGGGGATAGAACGTCTCAATGCCCGGAGCGACAAAGAACCAATAACGGATAACAATTAACAAGAAGAAATAATCATAATCTAATTACAAGGAGAACTTTTTATGACCACTAAGATCGTTTTGTTGAGCGTCGTCTTCCGAATGTTAATCGGCCAAGTCGCACCCGCTCAATCCATCGACCACCCTTGGCACGTTATTGATCGAGGAGGTGGTAAATCGACAGCCGGGGGAATAACACTGCACGCTTCTATCGGTCAGCCGGCTATACAAGCAAGCGCTTCAGGAGATATTAGCCTCGAAGCTGGCTACATTCCCGGCGTGCGAATTTTCTCAGGCACGACCACAACACTTGACCTAGCAGTCGAAGCAAACTGGAATATGGTCTCGGTGCCTCTGATTGTGAGTGATTACACAAAGACAACGCTGTATCCTATAGCTTCATCAAGCGCCTTTAGCTACAATGGCGGATATGTTACGCAAGCTGTGCTGGCTAACGGACCTGGCTATTGGATAAAATTTCCTTCCGGGAAGTCGATTCAAATGACAGGCACCAGTATCACGGAGGATAGCATAGACGTCAATGATAAATGGAATATCGTTGGCTGTGTCGCTTACCCTGTGCTCACCGCTGACGTGACACCCGTTTCACCCGTCACCATTGTTTCGAGCTTCTATGGCTACAATAATTCCGTTGGATATTTTATAGAAGATACGCTGAAGCCGGGAAGCGCGTACTGGGTGAAGGTCAATCAGTCAGGGAAGTTGTTCATGCAATCAGGGTCGGTCCTATTGCAGCCGAAAACAGAGTCGCTCCTTGAAGCATCCAAATCGAAAAAGCCTTCGAGGTTCGGCACGTCGTCACTCTCTGATCAATCAGACATCAGCCAGTTGACATTCCGAGATGGCAGTGGTAGAGAGCGAGCACTATATTTCTGTTCCACAAGAGATGATCTCGATGTTGAACGATATGAGCTTCCTCCACCTCCACCAACCGGGATGCTCGATGTACGATACTCGTCCCAGCGGATGCTCGAACTTGCGGAGGTTGGGAAAACAAAAGAGATCGCCATTCTCATCTCCTCGGCTGTTTATCCTTTGACCATCGCATGGAAGGTTAAGGATCAGACTGGCGCAACGTTGTTGCTGAATGGCAAGGAACTCACGATGATGAATACCGGACAATCAGAAATCGAAAATCAGCAATCACAAATTGTGCTTAGGCTTTCCCCCGCTTCTACGCCTGAAGTGCCGAAAGAATTCGCTTTGCATCAGAACTACCCCAATCCGTTCAATCCATCAACCGTAATCCGTTATCAGTTACCAGTTGAGAGTAGGATTATGTTGAAAATCTACAATTTGCTTGGACAGGAAGTTGCAACGTTAGTTGATAAGATCCAAGAGGCAGGTTTCAAGTCGGTAGAGTGGGACGCAAGTAAGATGGCAAGTGGAGTGTATTACTATCGGTTAGATGCGGTGAGTGTGGAAAATGGAACCAAAACATTCACGCAAGTACGGAAGTCATTGTTGCTTAAGTGATCTCGCCTTTTTTGCTGGGAGGGAGTTCAACTCCCGACCTGAGTCTCGTCAGTAGTACAACTCCTTTCCTGCAGAGAGGTTCTCAAGCAGTCGAAAATTGGTTTTGATAAAATGAAAATAAAAAACCTCTCCCCTTTTCCCCCTGCCCGCCGTCCGCCTCGGCGGACTTTGGCAGGCGGGCTTTCCATTTATGGAGAGGGCATAGGCTTTTGTAGAGTCCATTTCGTAAATGGACTTTGCAGATTCTTCGATTCGCCCATGTCCGATTGCGAATCGGACTCTACGAATCCTTTCTTTTTGGAGAAGCTCGGATAGGGGTGAGGTCATTAATCAGCTAATGTTAACTAACATCAAAAGTTCACAATGAAACGCTTTTTCTCTTTACGTACTCGAAGCTTGGCAGCAACAGCGATCTTATTGCTGTTCTTGCCAGTTGGCATTATTGCGCAGCCTCTCTTTGCACCAGCGCAACTCTACACGGTTGGTGCCCGTCCTTCTGACGTCGTCGCAGCGGATTTAGACGGAGATGGAGACATAGACTTAGTAACGGCAAATCTCCAAGGAAATTCGGTTTCTGTTCTGATGAATATTGGGGATGGAACGTTCGCTCCTAAGGTTGACTACACAGGATTGGACGATCCTTGGGGAGTTTTCGCTGCAGACTTGGATTTAGACGGGGATAGTGATCTGATCATAGCAAATTATGGTTATGATCAGGGGAGTGTTACGGTTTTAAAGAATAACGGACTTGGGAGTTTTGGTAACAGAGACGACCTCTCCACGCCGACGGGCACACACACATGGAGCGTTATTGCGGCAGATCTGGACAAGGATGGGTACCCTGAATTAGTAGCCACAAATCCGAAATACGTCGTAACTGATACTCCTTCCATCTCAATCTGGAAGAACAAGAAAGATGGAACATTTTGCTGCAGAGTTGACTCCCCATTAACACGTTCTCCTGGACGAGTTATAGCCGCAGACCTGGATGGTGATGGAGACAAGGATGTATGCTTCGCGAATCATGGTGGTGGCGCCACATTAACTGTCTTCGTGAATAATGACAGCGGCATATTTTCTGGAAGATTTGATTACCCAACTGGAACTTCTCCCTTTGGATTGGTTGCCACCGATTTAGACGGAGATGGAGATTTGGATTTGGCGGCAGCATGTCTTCAGAACACAGTTACCGTTTTAAAGAACAACGGTGATAGCACCCTTACCAGTAACACGTTCCTGGATACACTTGACTACGGCGCGGCTTTCTTGAGCGCAGGAATTGCCTCGGCTGATTTAGATGGGGACACACTCCCTGATCTGGCAGTTGCCAGCGGTAATAGCGGAGACACGCTTTCAGTTTTCATGAATATTGGCGGCGGCGCGTTTAGCACCAGAGCTGATCTTCATACTGGGAGTACAGGTCCTTTCTCGGTTGTTGCTGTAGATTTGGATAAAGATGGAGATCAGGACTTGGTAGCATCAAATTGGGGCAGTGTTAACGTTTCAGTGTTCAAGAATTGGACCAACAGGTCATTTTCCCCTAGCACACACGTTCTCGATTTCGGCGATGTCGGTTTCGGCTTAAGCAAAATGGATAGCGTGCTTGTAACAAATCCCGGCATCAAGACATTACACATCTCCTCTGTCATATCAGACAATCCCACACAGTTTTCCGTTAGTCCAAACAGCGGTAGCATTGAGGCATTTGAAAATCAAAAATTTTACGTATCCTTTACCCCAACAGGTTTAGGACTGGAATCTGCCAATATCGTTTTCATACATGATGGCATCAGCTCACCAGATACTCTCCGCGCTTCAGGGAAGGGAATCATTCCGACGAGTCCCATAAGTGTCCATGTCAGCATGAGGGAGCGATGGAATCTCGTTTCTGTTCCCTTGAAAGTGTCCGATTATCGAAAAGACACCCTTTTCCCCACAGCGATTTCGAGCGCATTCGCCTATCAAGGAGACTATGAGGCAAAAGACACATTATCAAATGGCATCGGTTACTGGCTGAAGTTCAATTCTGCACAAAATGTTACGTTCAATGGTTTTGCAATCACTGAGGATACTATTGATGTCGTCGAGGGTTGGAACCTCATCGGCTCGATCAGTACGCCGGTGGATGTCAGCACCATCACGGTGGAGCCCGGCGGCATTGTGATCTCACAGTTTTTTGGTTACAACGGAGGATACATCGCTGCTACCAGCATCGAGCCTGGTAAAGGGTACTGGGTAAAGGTGAATCAGAGCGGTCAGTTGATTCTTTCATCATCAGGCACCATGAGTGCATCGAACCGCATCAGGATTGTTCCGAGTGAAGAAATGCCACCTCTACCGCCAGATGGAGAACTCTCCAATCTCCAACCCCCAATCCCTCATCAGTTCTCGCTTGAGCAAAACTACCCGAACCCGTTTAACCCCACAACTGTTATCCGTTATCAGTTACCAATTGAGGGTAGGGTTACGTTGAAAATCTACAATTTGCTTGGACAGGAAGTTGCAACGCTGATTGATGAGATCCAAGCAGCAGGTTTCAAATCGGTAGAATGGGATGCTGCGAACCTCCCGAGCGGGGTGTATTACTATCGCCTACAGGCAAAAGAGTACACCGAAACGAAGAAGCTGCTGTTACTCAGATAGTATCAAATGACCACATGAAGGAGCAAGAAAGAGGTAAGCTAGATGGACTCCAACTCAGAGGCGGAGTCCATCTGATCCTCAGGTCGTTCTTCCGATCGCTGCAGCAACGCTTTTCACTTCTTTCATCAACTGCTGGAATGCTGATGGTGTCAGTGATTGCTCTCCATCGGAGTATGCCTCTGCTGGTTTTGGGTGCACCTCCACAATCAATCCATCCGCACCTGCGGCAATTGCTGCACGGCTCATTGGGATGATCAAATCATGCCTTCCTGTGCCGTGGCTCGGATCAACGATGATAGGAAGATGAGAGAGTTGCTTTATTGCAGGCACAACGTTGAGATCGAGCGTGTTGCGTGTATATTCGACAAATGTACGAATACCTCGCTCACATAAGATTACCTGATCATTTCCTCCAGAGAGGAGATACTCTGCGCTCATCAAGAATTCATTGAGTGTTGCAGAAAAATTCCGCTTCAAGAGAACAGGTTTTTTCACTTTCGACAAGGAGCGAAGCAACTTCGTATTTTGCATATTGCGCGCACCAACTTGAACAAGGTCTGCATACTCGGCAACGAGATCCACCTCTACCGATTCCATCACTTCCGTAACAATGCCGAGACCAGTTTTTTCTCTTGCTCTCGCAAGCAGCTTCAATCCATCCTCGCCCAATCCTTGGAATGAATACGGACTCGTTCTCGGTTTGTACGCACCACCACGGAGGAGTTTCGCTCCAGCCGCTTTGACCGTTTGCGCTGTTGTTATGACCTGTTCTTCTGTTTCAACTGAGCAAGGACCAGCAATGACGACAACTTCCGTCCCGCCAATCTTGACTCCAGCAACATCGATGACACTATCAAGAGGTTTAAAATCTCTACTCGCAAGTTTGTAGGGTTTGAGAATCGGGATAACATTTTCAACATATGGAAGCAGCGAAAGCTGTTCCTTCTGGATAAGTCGCTCATCGCCAATAACACCGATGATCGTTCGCTCAACACCTTTAGAGAGATGAGCCTTCAGTCCAAGTTCTTCGACACGCTTGACGACATACTGGACATCAGCCTCAGTGGCTTTTGATTCCATGACGATAATCATAGTTCGTACCTTTAAATTGTTTGTACTTTGTTTGACGAACCCTCACCCCGCCCTCTGGACACCCCTCTCCCAATCCTTCGCCTCCGCTCAGGACAAGTTTGGGAGAGGGGATGGGGGTGAGGGGCAACAATAATAAAAAACCCCGTCGAGGACTCGGCGGGGTTGTGAACTTCGATTTGATTCAGCTTCAGAATTTAAAAGAACGCTTCTCCGCCGTGTAGAAACGGAAACGATACGAATAATAATATGAGAAGCATCCAATGTTCATAATAATAGTATAAGAAAGTGTTACAACAAAATCAACCTTATTTCATCAACATCAACTTCATTGTTTTAGTATAACTCCCTGCAGTGAGTCGATAGTAATAAACACCATTCGGAAGATTACTTGCATCAAATTTCACAGTGTATGCATTGGGTTGTAATACTCCATTGACAAGGGTTGAGACCTCACCGCCCAACACATTATAGACTTTCAGTACGACATGTTCTGACTGAGGTATTTCAAATGCAATCGTCGTAACAGGATTAAAAGGATTCGGATAGTTGTTCAGTAATCGGAACGAAGAGATCCTCGCATCGCCATCCCCCACTGCCGACAGATCATCATACGTGTTCGTGGTGCGGGATACGTCTTCCCATGTGGTATCGGCAGCGACGGTATTCTCTCCTGCCGATGGGACTGCGCTAGTGATAATTGCCCGCTGAACAAGCTCCTCCAGTAACAGGAGCTTAAGCGTGTAAGCGAAGAGTATTCGACTCCGGAGTACCCAGGCGTCGTTCATCCATTCATACTCGTATAACTCTGAAGCCTTACCCCCTTTATTATAGCTGTACTCACCGCGCTCTACATCTTGCCATGCATTTGAAACCCAGCTCTGGTAAATGTAGTAAAGGAGAAGAGTATTCGCCCCGGCCGCCTCGAGAGTTTGTCCCGACACGGAATTTTCCGCAAGTGCTTCGTATGTATAGAGGTAGCGTCCCAAATTCACCCATGCACCTAAAAGCCAGTACTCAAATAATTCCTCAATCACCTGCAGTTTAACATTGTAGGCGAGCGACCAGCGGAATGAATTCTCCCAAGCTTCGTTAAACCAGTACATGAACAGCCACTGTGCCACAAGCCCGGACGTGTTGTAGGTAACCAACACACGATTAAGATTCACCCAGGTGCCATCCTGCCGCTGCTGCAAGACTTCTTCGACGAGCCGGTCATCCTTGTCATAATACAACATCACGACTTGGTAGTCCTCCCATGCCTCCGCGATCCACCGTTGAATAAGGATTTGTGTGAGCAGCACGCCAGTATAGGTGAACAGCAACTGCTCCTGGTTCACCCAATCCGAGCCGTTCCACGTCTGATATATCTGACTTGCCAGCACGTTTCCCACACCGTAGAAGAACAGGTAGCGTGCGAAATTCACCCATGCACTTCCATCCCAATTCTGCAGAAGTTGAATGACGAGAAAAGTTTCGGGTGAAAGCATTTCCTTCGTAACGGTCACGCGCTCGGTTAAGGAATGAGAATTGTCACGAATGGCTGGGAAGACGATCCTTCCATCATAGCCAATTGTAAAGGGAAGCGAGTGGGATCCCTGAAGTCCCATCGGCGAGACGGAGTTTCCAGGGATCGGATCTTTGCTTAGAGATGTTCCGCCAATAGATGATGCCGTTTTTAAGTCTGAAGAAGGAAATGTTCTGTGCGAGACACCATGTTGCCATCGGTGTACATTCTTCCAGTTAGCTTCAACATCCGACCGTGTAAAGGCGATTTGTGCACTGCTGAGAGTGTATAGAGCAATAACCAAAAGTAAGAGTAGAGAAAATCGAAAACAATACTTCATGCTAGTGATTCTCCTTTCAGGGGGAATGAGTTATAGTAATGTTAATTGACAGAAACGTCAGATTATAAGAAAATGTTGCAACAAAGTCAAGCTTATTTCATCAACGTCAACTTCATAGTTTTAGTATAACTCCCTGCAGTGAGTCGATAGTAATAAACACCACTTGCCATCCCACCGATGTAGGGGGTTCGGGACGCATCAAATTTCACAGCGTATATACCGGGTTGTAATTCTTCATTGACGAGGGTTGAGACTTCACTGCCTAACACATTATAGACTTTCAGTACGACGTGTGCTAACTGAGGTATTTCAAATGCAATCGTCGTAACGGGGTTGAAAGGATTCGGATAATTCTGTAAAAGCCCAAAGCGATCAGGAATCCCTGATGGTAATTGCGTTACTCCCGTAGGTCCTTGTTTAACATTATACTCGATTCCATCAATAGGTGTTGATCCTCCAGTGTAAACAGAATCAAGATCACCAAATATTGCAAAAGAGCCGTCTTGTGCGATGAACACTACCGCTCGATCATGATGACGCTTTGTTACGAAGCCGCCACTATATTCTTCACTGATCTCATCTACTAACATTCGAATCGCAGGTGACGATGCAACAGAGGCTAAGGATACTCCATTTGGAAGTGTTAGGTTCCCCCAGCCATCTGCTGTATAACCCCGCATAGTAAACTCGTAAGTGTCGGGATCAATATACAAAGTATCTTGCGAAGTACGACTTGTTCCGACAGTCAGAGGAAGAGGGGCAAGCAATGCTTTCGGTGAAAATCGTTGAATAATAGTCGAATCACCAAAACCCGGTATACTATAATAAGTAGCATAACCTAAAAGATAGAGACCATCGTTTTCAATGCTATAGTATGAGTAGAAGGAAGCCGTAACACCAGGGAAAGGAGGCGGCAGAGTAATACATGACGCCGTTGTAGCTGTCGGAAATTGAGCTGCACCCGGAAGTCCTGTCGGCGGGACATAGTTTTCCAAAATCGAATCTTCACTCACAACTGTTCCAGCAATATTCGAAAAATCAAATGCTTGTTTTAACAATGACGCCGTTCCCAAGTCAACGGTGGGATATGGGTCGTACTCGATACCATATTGCCATCGCTGTACATTCTTAAAGTTGGCTTCAAAATCCGACCGAGTAAATATTGGGGCTTGCCCAAACGATGTTCCTGTTACAAGCAGCACAAGAACGAACGCTACAACACTTAAAACAATTTTCATACAAAGAACCTTTCGATTAGTGGGGGGGGAATTGTGTGAGTTAAGAAAAACAAACTTCAAAGTATAAGAAAGCTTTGGATAAAAGTCAAGCTTTCAAGGTGGGACCTCCGTTATCCGTGCGATTCTATTTTCCCTTGATGAACTTCAGTGAAGCAGAATTAATACAATACCGCAACCCTGTTGGCTCAGGACCGTCGTCAAACACGTGCCCCAAATGTGCATCGCATCGGCTGCACAGGACCTCGGTCCGAACCATACCATACGTGCGATCTGTTTCAGTTTGAATACGGTCTTTTGCAATAGGTCGATAGAAACTGGGCCAACCTGTTCCAGATTCAAACTTTGTATCAGAACTGAATAATTCTTGATCGCAACCGATACATTGATATATGCCATGTTCATGATTGTCCCAATATTCACCTGTAAACGCACGCTCAGTACCTTTCTCCCTTGTAACATGATATTGCATCGGGGTGAGTTGCTTCTTCCATTCTGTATCAGTTTTAGTTACTTTCATTCTTGTTCCCTCCTGTGCGATTGTATCTTGCTTAACTTGGTTTCTAAAGGTTGGTTTCTTTTCCATTTTGCTCTGAGAACATGCATCAAAAAGACTTACCAATGATAGAACGATCAGAATCGATAATATATTCATAATTGTACCTTCACTAAACAATAATTCTTCGTACCTTTCCTTAGAACAACGAACTTCCCACGAATAGTTTCATTCATCGTTACTGTTTTTTCGACATCGGCAACACGCACGTTGTTCAGATAAATCCCTCCACCTTGTATTGCACGTCGAGCGTCACTTTTCGATGTAGCCACGTTGGTAATAACCAAAAGATCAATCAACGGCATTCCTGTACCGCTCAACTTATCTTTTGCAACTTCTATTGATGGGACATCACTAAAAATATCTAACAACTCAGCCTCACTGACACCGCCTTGCGGGGTGATCTCTCCGCCGAAAAAGATTGTTGAGGCTTTCACCGCCTGGGCAAGCGCAGTTTCTCCATGCACCATTCGGGTAACTTCTTCAGCAAGCTTTTTCTGGGCTTCACGCTTTTCGGGTGTTTTCGGAAGCCAGCCTAAGGCTCCTTCAATTGTTTCACCATGAAACTGCTCAATTCCCGACTGAGGCAAAAGCGTAAAAAATTGTAAGAAGTTTATCACATCCTTATCCTCAACGTTCAACCAAAACTGATAGAATTTGTACGGAGAAGTTAATGCAGGATCCAACCACACCGTACCACTTTCCGTTTTGCCAAACTTCACCCCGGAAGAAGTAGTAATCAGAGGAAAGACAATCCCATGCACCTCTACTCCTCTGCACCTTCTAATGAGATCAATCCCTGAAACAATGTTTCCCCACTGGTCACTCCCACCCATTTGCACCGTGCAGTGATAGCGGTCGTAGAGGTTTAGATAATCGTAAGATTGGAGCAGTGAATAACTGAATTCTGTAAACGACATCCCCTGCCCGCCTAAGGCGGGATCGATACGTGACTTCACCGAGTCTTTCGCAAGCATTTCATTGATGGAAAAGTGCTTCCCAACATCTCGCAAGAAATCCATCATCGAAATTTTGTCCAACCATTCAGCATTGTTGACAAGTTTGGCAGAATTGTTCTTCGCTTTAAAATCAAGAAACTGTGCAAGCTGTGTTTTGATCCCTTCAAGGTTAGCTTCGATTTCTTTTTCGGAAAGGAGTTTCCGCTCCTGCGTTTTGCCGCTGGGGTCGCCAATCATGCCAGTCCCACCGCCCGCAATAGCAATTGGTGTATGTCCAAATCGCTGGAGATGGACTAATCCCATGATCGGTAGCAAAGAACCAACATGTAAGCTGGGTGCCGTTGGATCAAAACCGATATAGCCAGTTACTTTGTTTTTCGCAACATGTTTTTCAATACCTCGCGTCGAGGAATGGATAAACCCTCTCCAGCTCAGTTCTTCAAAAAAACCTTCCATTAGCCTATTTCTTAGAACGTTACACCGTTATTATACTTCTTTTCCACAAATTAGCATCTTACCCATGAAAAATCAAGAAAAAAGTATTGCACCTTTGGAAAAAAAACCATATCTTACGGCATTTTAAATTGAAGGAAATGTATATCGTTATTAAGATAACTAGTAGAAAGGAGCTTCATGCCACTACTTGAAGATCCGCCTAAGCTTCCAGCAAAACAATTGATCTTCATTGGAATACCTGTCTTCGTTATTGCTGTTGCCATTTCTTTCTCCACCCACCAGATTGCGCACATCCTTGCAAATCGCTTCGCCTGCCAAACGACAACAACTTCAGGTGCTAATGTCTTGCCTGCTGAAAGCATCCTGCAAGCAGGGATGAACATACTTGATACGCATGGGAGTTTAGTGCGTTGTCCGATTGCCTCGCTTGCTGGCATTCTCTGGACGTTTGGCTTAGCACTGGCGTCTTTTGCAATCTATCTGCGGTTCCCAAGGAATGTGTTCTTTGCCTCAATGGCATTCGTGAATGCAAGTGCACGGATCCCGGAAACAATTACGGTGTTCCTTCAACTCCTTGTTCACAATAAATCAAAATTAATCGTTGATGAAAGCTCGTCCCTTGCTTTGCTCAGCTTAAGAGACCCGACACTCTCGACTGTGATCATGTGTTTCTTTTCACTCACTGTAATTTTCTTGACGGTCACGATCGTTCATGACACAAAAATGGTTCCCTGGAAATGGTTGGTCGCGCTTGGTTTGTTTCTTGCGATCGGAGTTTTAGAAAATACATTGTGGAATCTATTCGCACCGCTGCTTGCATAATCGATTGCTTGCACATCGTATCTACGAGGATATAAGCTTTGCAGCATGAAATCCACTCATAACAGCACCTTCAATTGTTGCTGGCAATCCAGTATTTGTCCAATCTCCAGCAAGAAAAAAATTCTTAATCGGAGTTTCAGCATTAGGTCGCAGTGGTTCAGTCTCATTTGTTGGAGAAAACGTTGCACGCTTTTCCTTTACAACAACGGCGTGAACCAGTGATGCATTCCTGCTCTCTGGATATGCTTCCCTCAAATCTTTTAAGGCGAGTTCAACAAGGCGCTTCCTCGAAAAATTAACAACATTGTAAGCTGCGCTAATTACCACTGAGAGGTAGGAGTGAGTTTTTCCCCCTCCCTTCAAAATTCTTCTCTTATTGAAAACCCACTGGATGCTGCGATCAGCAATCCCTACGAAGTCATCCGCCATGAATTCTTTATCAAACCATAGATGAATCGAAAGGATTGGAGAAGAGTGAAACTGATTCAGATGGAGAAATGGTTTTTCTTTTTTCCAAGCAGGAGGAATGAGCTTTGGTAATGAAAACCACGGAACAGCACCGACCACATACTCTGCCTTGATATTCTTTCCATTGTTCAAACGAACGCCGACGATTTTGGAATCTTCTGCGATAATTGATTCCACCTGTGTATTAAGAGAGATGTGTACTCCTTTCTCATTCAGTAAAGCAACCGCACTATGAACGTACAGTTCTGATTGTCCGATTATTGGTATAAGAATCGTCGAGTCAGATTTTTTCCCAAAGAAGGCTGCACGGATGGATCGTGCAAAAAGTAATGCAGACGCTCGTTCCGGTAGCTCGTTCATCATAGAGATCGCGAGAGGATACCATAATGCTTTTCTGGCTTCTTCAGACTGGTGTAAGGATTTCAACCATTGTTCCACCGTTAGTAAGGATAGCTTCTTCTCCAACGTTTCATTCCAATTGTTTAAATCAAACCAAACCTTTAACACCTTTTGTCGATCGTTCAGTGAAAGGTGTTTGTACCGCAACATTCCAGAAGTAACACCGAGCGGCTGAGGAAGCGATGATACTTCAAAAGCCACAAGTCCCCTGGCTGGATGAAAAAGAGGTAATTTCAATTTAGATTGTGCTTTGAGAAAATGGCGTGTGCCAATGACTTCAAGGTAACGAAGAGTATTGTGGTATGCACCAATCAGAATATGCTGACCGTTATCAACCACGTCTCCAGTCGTCTCATTGACGTAAGAATAACATCTCCCACCAAGCTTCGGCGCTTGCTCACACAGAGCAACATCGGCGCCATTCAACGCAAGCTCAACTGCAGCAGCAAGTCCGCTCAGACCACCACCGATGATGACAACATCATACGAAGATTTTGGATAGTGGATTTTAGATTTTAGATTTGAGGGAGGAGCCAAATTATTGACCCAGAATCCTTTGCTTGAACCAATATTTTATAGCGATGAGAAATTGGATAGTTCGGGGCAAATATACAGAGTGTTCAAAGACATTATAGTTGATGTCCTTGATTCGCTGAAGCGTGTGGAGGTAAATCCTTTCCATGATTTTTGCCGCAAACATCGCACGTCTATCCTCACTATGAAGAGATTCTTGTGCTCGAAAAAAATACTCTTCAGCTCGATGAGCTTCGAACTCCATTAATGATCTAAACTGCGGTGAATAGCAATGAGCAAACAAATCCTGCTCGCTATATCCAAATCGTTGCAAATCTTCTTGTGGCAGATACACCCTGCCATACTTCGCATCTATAGCAATATCACGCAGGATGTTTGTGAGCTGCAGTGCAATACCAAGATTGATTGCATATTCTTTTGTCTTTTCGCTACGAGGACCGAAAATCTCCAAGCACATCAATCCCACTGATGATGCAACGAGGTAACAATATTTTTTCAACTCTTCAAAGGTTTCATAACGATTCTTGACAAGATCCATCTCTACACCTTTAATGAGCTCATAGAAATGCACAACGGGTATCCTAAATTTTTTCGCTATTGCACTGAGCTGATTGAGAATCGGAGAGTCGGATCTCCCCTGTAATGCTCGCTCAAGCTCGTTACGCCATTTCCGCAATACCTCGATCTTGCTCGTAACGTCCTTCTGATTATCAACAATGTCGTCAGTTGTTCTACAAAATGCATAGACTGTCTTCAGTGCTTCTCGCTGATGCCGGGGGAGAAACGAAAATGAATAATAAAAACTTGTGCCGCTTCCTTTTATCCCGACATACGTCGGGGTTTCTACGTTAGATCCCATGGTTCCTCCCGCTGTCGCTTTTTTCCATATGTTCTTAAGTCATTGTACATGAGACCACGAAGCAGTATCATTATTTTGTTAAACGTTTTGAGTGTAGTTCGATACCTGAAAACATCAAAATTGATTTTCTCAAGTTTCCTCAATATCAGCATTCCTCCAAACCAGACCAGTCGTAATTCAAGCTGTAAATCTCTTTCAACAAGCGAGGGCAATTCGGCACCTTGATAAAATAAGTCTCTCGTTCTTCGGACTTGCAATTGCATCAACTTTCTGAAATTATCGTCCACCACCCCGTCACTCCAACACTCCCCTGAATAATTAAACTTTCTCATATCCTCAAGCGGAATATATAGTCTATCCTTTTGTCGATCAATTGCTATATCTTGCCAGAAGTTTGCAAGCTGGAGTGCTGTGCAAATGTTGTCAGATAACTTCAAGAGCTTTTCATCGCGATGACCAAAAATCATCAACACTAATCTTCCCACAGGGTTGGCTGAACACTGACAATAGCTCAAAAGATCCTCAAATGTTTCATAACGATTTTGCACAACATCTTGCTTGAAGGCGATTATCAAATCTCGTAGAGGATCGATCGGAATATCCTGCCGTTTTATAGTTTCCTTCAGGGCGATAAAAACAGGATGATCAACAACTCCTTCATAACATAAGCGAAGTTTGTTTTCCCAGTCGTTGAGTTTTAAGAGCCGCTCATGCTGAGGTACTTGTAGCTCATCAGCGAAATCATCGGCAATGCGGCTGAAGGCGTAGATAGCCTGGATGTATGGACGTTTTTCCTGCGGTAAAAACAGGGAAGCAACCGGAAAGTTTTCATAATGTGCATTGGTGATAGATGCACAGTAGGTAAAAGCTTCGTCGAGCGAGTGTGGTTTTTGTTCGATCTGATGCGTTTCGATGTGCATATGTAGACTATGTTCTCCAGACCGACTTTGTATCTTCGGCTTTGTAGACAACGCCCATGCCGCCTTCGCCCAACTTTTCTAGAATCTTGTAATGTGAAATCGTTTGTCCGATCATCTCAGTACAGAAAATTCAATCGAAGATAGGAATTATTCCCAGTAGAATCAAATGTTGAAATTAGTTACAACTTTGCTTATCAGTCGTTTTTCTCGTATATTTTTAATGATTTATGGCGGAGTAGCTTCCAATTCGACTAAACTTTAGTGATCCGCCAAAGGCGGAGAAGCTAAGTTTACCGTCGAATTGAGAACCCCGTCATGTTTCTTGACGGGATCAGTTTTACATCGCAGATATATGGCGGAGTAGCTCAGTTGGTTAGAGCAACGGAATCATAATCCGTGTGTCGGGGGTTTCCGCCACAGGCGGATTCGCTGTGGCGAACGAATCCCTCCTCCACTGCCATTGACCAACCATGGTGAATGTATTATGTTTATGTCATCCAGAGTAGAAAAGGCCTGACGTACACAGGCCAAGCAAAGAATCTTGAGGACCGACTAAGATAGCATAACAAGGGACGAAGCAAGTGGACTAGCCAGGATACCGACTGGAAAATCACCTACTCAAAATCGTTTGAAACCCGCTCCGAGGCAATGCGATTCGAACGCTGGCTAAAGACCGGAGCTGGTAGAGATTTCCTCAAAG
>JACQVI010000149.1 GCA_016209795.1 Ignavibacteriota bacterium | reverse complement strand
GCTTTACTTCTCTCATAACTTCTCCTTTCCTTGTGAAATGATTTCAATCTGATGAATTTTCTACTATGAACAATGAACTATTAACTCACTTATATCCTAATCGCTTCAGCCACTCTTCCCTTTCCCTCCACTTCTCTCTCACCTTCACGTAGAGCTGAAGAAACACTGGACGTTCAAGAAATACCTCGATATCTTTGCGCGCCAGTTCTCCAATTGCTTTGAGCGCTTTGCCCCGCTTGCCTATGAGAATGCCTTTTTGCGATTCACGTTCAACGTATATCTCCGCTTGAATAACATCTTTCCTTCCGGCATGTTCTTTAAATTCTATGATATCGACGGTGGCTGAATATGGAATCTCTTCCCGGTATCTCTCAAAAATTTTCTCTCGGATAATTTCGCTTACAAAGAAGCGCTCTGGATGCTCACTGATAATATCTGGAGGATAATATGGTAAATGCTCAGGAAGTTCTTTCACGACAGTCTGTAGCAAATCATCTGTCCCTTCAAGCTTGAGAGCTGAGATTGGAAAGATTTCTTTGAAGGGGTAGTTCTTCGAATAGAAGTCAATTATAGGAAGCAAGCTTTCCTTCTTCACCAGATCAATTTTGTTGATAACCAGATACACCGGTTTTTTCAGGCTCTTCAGTTTCTTGAATGCAAGATCGTGCTCAATTTCAGGTCCCATCTTTGGATCGGCGGCTTCGATCATGAAGAAGACGAGATCCGCATCCTCAATTGCTGATTGTGCAAAGTCCATCATTGCATTCTGGAGTAAATACTTAGGTTTTAATAAACCCGGTGTATCAAGAAAGACAATCTGATAATGTTCTCCTGAAAGAATACCTAAAACCTTATGTCGTGTGGTCTGCGGCTTCTTCGTAACGATGGAAATCTTCTGTCCGATCAAAGCGTTCATCAATGTGGATTTGCCTACGTTTGGATCACCAATGATGGCAACGTAGCCAGCACGGAATTGCTGACTTTCGTTTACTTGCTCCTTATCCACCGCTTCTAATCGTGTTACTCTTCAAGTTTAGGATGCTTGAAGTGAAAATCAGTTGCATCTTGATATTGTTTGGCGACAGCTAAAATTGTACCCTCGTCAAACAATCTTCCAATGAAAGTAATGCTGGTAGGTGTTCCTTCCTTCGAAAATCCATTTGGTATAACAACACAGGGATGCCCTGTCAGATTTGTGAGAAGTAGATTATTGCCTTGAAAGGTTGGTGCAACATAGAGATCAACATCGTTCATAAGCTTTTGCATATCTTGAATAATAAGATAACGAATGCGATTTGCCTGGATGTACTCAACAGCAGGAATGAATCGAGAGAGCCGAAACACATTGGGCCACGCACTCTTTATTTGTCGTACGAGAAGATCATCTGTGCCGCTTCGTGTTAACTCATCGAATGCTGCACCAGCCTCTGCACTCAAGATGATCGCAAGATCATTTGTCGGGTATTTCGGAAGCTCTATTGGAATTAAGTTCGCACCTAACGATTTGAGAACAGACAACGCAGCCTCGTTATTCTGTTTTTCCTGCTTCACGCTGTCAAAATCGTTTTTCAAATACCCAATTCGTAACGAGCTAAGACTGATATCAGGGTTGTAATTGAATGGAGCATCGTAGACCGATTGATCTTCGCCATCGGGTCCATAGATTGCATTAAACACAAGTGCACAGTCTTCGACAAAGCGACAAATCGGTCCGATTTTGTCCATTGACCAACTTAATGCCATTGCTCCTTTTCTACTGACGCGTCCATATGTCGGTCGCAATCCAGTAGCGCCACAACGGTTGGATGGCGAGACAATTGAGCCCCATGTCTCAGTACCGACAGAAAATGAAACAAGTCCCGCCACAGTAGCTGCCGCTGAACCTGCTGACGATCCACTCGAGCCTTGTTTGTAATTCCATGGATTACGAGTCATGCCGCCATACCATACGTCACCCCAGGCAAGTTCTCCCATTGTCAGCTTTGCAACAAGTACTGCACCAGCTTCTTCAAGTCGTTTGATGACAGTTGCATCTTCATCGATGATTTGATCTTTGTATGGCATAGAACCCCAAGTGGTTTTGGTTGCTTTCGTTGCAAGTAAATCCTTTGCACCGTAAGGAATGCCATGCAACGGACTACGATACTTTCCCGAAGCGATTTCTCGGTCAGCTCGCCTTGCCTGCATTAATGCTAATGATTCAGTCAAAGTGATAACACATTCTAACTTAGGACCGTATTTCTTCAATCGCTTAATGTACATTTTAGTTAATTCCTCAGACGTCACTTTTTGAGATTTAATCAGCTTACTGAGCTGTCCGACTGAATAAAATGCCAAATCTTCTAAATCTCTGGGCATAACAACCTTGCCCTGTTTACCTGGTTTGAAGGAGGACTTTCGCTTCTTTTCAAACTCGAAACCTACCGGAATCGGATTGAAGAATATTGACGGCGGTACACTATTTGCAAGCTGTACTTTGCGGATGCTTTCATAATTATCTAATTGCTCCTTCAGTCCTTCAAGCATGGAGTCTCTTTTGGCATCGGTGAAATTCAATCCGATCAACCTCTCTGCACCAGCAACGATTTCACGAGTGATTGGGTTCTGGGGTGATTGACTCTGAATGTACGTACCGAATATGAGACATATTGTTATGGAAATCAGTAGAAGAGAAAGTAGTTGGCTCTTAGGAAACATGGGCATCCCCCTTTAATGAATTAACAATAATTAGTGTACATTATGTGATGGGTAGATTAGAACTTACTAAGCAGTTTTTGAAATGTTATTTCCCATGGCAGTGCTTATACTTCTTGCCACTCCCACATGGGCAGGGATCGTTTCTGCCTACTTTCTCTCCAACGTGCACAGGTTGCGGTTTACCAGCACGAGGCTCAGGTTTACCGCCTGTGCGTTGTACTCCTTCTTGACCATGAACAGGCTCACGATTAGCCTGGAATCCCATACCAAGTGTCGACTCATGCATCAGCGTCATCTGCTGCGGACGAACAACTCGAGGTTGCCTGCGGATGGGAATTTCCTGCATTGGAGTCGGGAACAACTTGAAAACGAGATTCAGTGTTTCCATGTTGATCATATCAAGCAATTCGACAAACATGTTGAAGGCTTCTGTCTTGTACTCGATGAGAGGGTCCTTCTGTCCGTACGCACGGAGGTGAATGCCTTCTTTGAGATCGTCCATTTCACGTAAATGGTCTTTCCACTTTTCATCGATGACTTGCAACGCAACCATTTTTTCCAGCATTGCCATCTGTTCCGGACCGATATGTTCTTCTTTTCGCTTGTAAAACTCCACTGCCGCCTTGAAAACTTCTTCCATCACACCATCTTTGCCTATCGTTTGCCAGTGTTCAGGAGTGATGTTAACATCAATGAGGAAGTTCGTTCGAAGCGCTACTCGTAATCCTTCTATCTCTCCCTGATCATAATACCTCTCTATCAGTTTATCAACGAAGTCATGAAGCATCTCGAAAATATCTTCACGCAATCGCTCACCGAGCAGCGCATGTCGTCGGCGGGAGTAAATCACCTCACGCTGCTGATTCATTACGTTGTCATATTCTAATAGACGCTTACGAATAGCAAAGTTGTTTTCTTCAACTTTTTTCTGTGCACGTTGCACAGATCTGGTGATTAGGGGATGCTGGATGACATCGCCTTCCTTCAAGCCAAGTCGCTGCATGATTCCTGCAATGCGATCGCTGCCAAACAGCCGCATCAAATCATCTTCGAGCGAGAGATAGAACCGTGACGAACCTGGATCTCCTTGCCGACCCGCACGACCACGAAGCTGACGGTCAATCCGACGTGCTTCATGCCGCTCAGTCCCAACAATATGCAGCCCTCCAGCGTCTGCAACACCAGGTCCGAGTTTGATATCAGTGCCTCGCCCCGCCATATTTGTTGCAATAGTGACTGACCCTGGTAATCCGGCATGAGCAACTATCTCCGCTTCTCGCTGATGCTGTTTCGCGTTCAACACATTATGTTGAATACCAACTCGTTTGAGCATTCGACTCAGCGTTTCAGAAACTTCAACGCTCGTTGTTCCAACAAGGACAGGGCGATTCTGCTTGCGTAATTCCTGGATTTCCTGAATGACGGCATTGTACTTCTCTCGTTTCGTTTTATAGATAACGTCATCATTATCCGTGCGGATCATCGGCTTATTTGTTGGGACGACAATAACATCGAGCTTGTAGATTTCAAAGAACTCGGAAGCTTCAGTCTCGGCGGTTCCTGTCATACCGGCAAGCTTTTTATAAAGCCGGAAGTAGTTCTGAAGGGTAATGGTTGCCAGCGTTTGTGTATCACGCTCAACCTTAACTCCTTCTTTCGCCTCAATCGCTTGATGTAAGCCTTCTGAGTAACGACGACCGGGGAGTAATCTGCCCGTAAACTCATCAACAATCATGACCTTTCCATCTTCGGTTACCACGTACTCATCGTCTTTTTCATACAGAGAATACGCTCTGAGGAGTTGTGTAATCGTGTGTATACGATCGCTCCGTTCTGCATAGAGCAGATTAAGTTCGTCTTTTCTACGCTGCCTCTGCTCAGGAGTGAGAGTTGTATCATTCTCTATGGCGGCAATTTCCGTTCCAAGATCGGGCAGCACAAAGAAATCCTTGTCGTTTGCCGTCCCGGCAAGAACCTCTCGACCCTTTTCGGTGAGATTGATGGAGTGATCCTTTTCATCAATCGCATAGTAGAGTTCATCGTGAATTTCATGCATCCTCCGAGACTGATCACGCAGATATTCCATTTCGGTTTGCTGCATCAGCCTTTTGTTCGCCGGCTCAGCGAATAATTTCATCAAACGCTTGTGCTTCGGTAAACCTCGATACGCACGGAGAAGTTGCACGCCCGCTTCTTCAGTTTTCCCTTCCGCAAGGAGTTGTTCAGCCTCTGCAGTAATCTTAGTTACGAAGTTGCGCTGTGCATTCACCAGCCGCTCGACCCGAGGTTTCATTTCGGCGAATTTGTGATCTTCACTCGACACCGGACCACTGATGATGAGAGGCGTTCTCGCTTCATCAATCAAAACTGAATCAACCTCGTCGACAATGGCGTAGTAGTGTTCTCGCTGAACTAACTCGTCAGATGAAACAACCATGTTATCACGTAGATAATCAAAACCAAACTCGTTGTTTGTACCGTAGGTGATGTCACATGCATATTGCTTGCGACGCTGGACAGAATCCATCTGCGTTTGAATACATCCGACAGTGAGTCCTAAGAACTCAAATATTTTCTCCATCCATTGACTATCACGCAGTGCAAGGTAGTCATTTACCGTCACCAAGTGCACTCCTCGTCCAGGAAGAGCATTGAGGTATAACGGCATTGTAGCAACCAGGGTTTTCCCTTCACCTGTTGCCATCTCAGCAATCTTCCCTTCATGCAACACCACAGCTCCAACGAGTTGAACATCGAACGGAATCATATCCCACACAATCTTATGCCCGGTGACTTCCCATGATTTCCCAACAAGCCTGCGGCATGTTTCTTTTACAACAGCATAGGTTTCAGGCAGTAGTGTAGTAAGAACCTCTTTTTCCACTTGAACCAACTGCTTTTGCGTCTCTTCAATCTGGTCGTAGATTTCTTCTCGCTCTTCAAGTGATAGGTCGGCTTCGGATTTCAAGCGCTCCTTCAGAGAAACAATTTCATCTTCATACTCCTTTGTTACCTCTTTGATCCTTTGACGAAACTCTGAGGTTTTTGCTCTAAGTTCATCGTCCGAAAGCTGCTGATACCCCTCAAAATATCGATTGATTTCCTTAACGATCGGGAGTATCCGCTTGACATCTTTTTCTGATTTACTTGGAAATATTTTTCTTAAAAGATTGAGCATTATCCTGTCAAAAATGATCCCTTTGGAGCAAGAATGTTGTTTTTTACTTCCATTTCGGAATTAATCTAACCATTTTTGGCTATTTAGTCAAACAGGAGGGACAGGTTTGAGGTCTTAGGTGTTAGGTGCCATGTATCATGACATTGTTTACACTTTTTAAGGGTCTTAGGTTTTAGGATAAAAACGTCAGTTGAGGTTTTGGACTTGGGATGTGGGATGTGAGATGTGCGATATGCGATATCAGCAATATCTGCTGCCAACAGGAAGCCAGAAATCAAAAGCCGATTCCGAAGTATCGGAACCGGCTTTGACTCACTATTAACCACTCATCCTTCGATCCCGCTTTCGGCGGGACTCAGGACAAGTCACTCCCCACTGCAATATGTAATCTGAAATCTTGTCCTGCCATCACTTGAGCAACACCATCTTTTTCACATCCGTAAACGTTGTGCCGTTATGGGCTACGATCCGGTAGAAATATACCCCACTCGCAAACTGATTTGCACTGAACTCCACCTCATGCGTCCCTGCCTCATACTGCTCATTATCTTTCAGCGTGATAACTTCACGCCCCAAGAGATCATAAATCTTGAGTGTTACCTTTGCATCCTTCGGCAGATCAAACTCGACGATCGTTGATGGATTGAAAGGATTAGGAAAGTTCTGTTTAACCATATAACCAGTCGGAGTACTATATTGAGGCTCATCAACCCCTAATGGTGGAAGTACCGATATATTGATCACCGTTAGTGCAAAACATTCCACACATGAAGTTCTATATCCTGTAACTTCAACGTGCATCCCAATATATTCGTCTAAATCGCAGAGCAGGTAGGTGAAGGAATAACCACTATCGGGCTGAAGGTAAAAACGATCACATCCATCTTGACAGAAACTCAGCGGTCCTGATTTATAGATAATCCCCCTATATGTTTGCGAGTTTGAAACATTTATCAATAGAAGAGAGTAGGTCCAAATAGAAATAAGGGTAAGAAGAAATTTCATGACATGTTCCTTTCTGTCACCTGATCAACACCATCTTCTTCACATCCGCGTAGGACAAGATACCATCTTGTCCTACAACTGAGATTCGATAAAAATACACTCCACTCGCAAACTCATTTGCGGAAAACTGTACTTCATACGTCCCCGCCTCATATTGCTCATTATCTTTCAGCGTGATTACCTCTCGACCTAAGAGATCATAGATTTTCAGCGTGACCTTAGCATCCTTCGGGAGATCAAACTCGATGATTGCTGAAGGGTTAAATGGATTAGGGTAGCTCTGTCTCAAAGCAAACTCCTTTGGTATTTCCTTGCCGCTCTGGACTCTGAGGATGAGTGATGTTACCTTGGGGTCTTCGATTTTCACGCTTTCTTTGCCCTTGAGACTGATGCTCATGCTGTTGCCATCCGTCAGTGTGATCTTCTCTTTGGTATCTTCTTTCAGTTCCCATTCCACAGTGATTGGATACGAAGCGGATGAGATGGTGATTGGGTATTCTTGCGGATTGTCTAACTTTTCTTCATACACCTCGACCATTCGCTGTGAAACAAACCGTGTATCAAATATACCCTTGGGCGGGGGCGGCGGTAACTCGTAATATTCAACATTTACCTGTGCTGTCTGTGTCTTTTTACCGAAGTAGAGCACCTGTTGATTGCGGCTGGGATCAGAAATGATCAGCTTTTGAAAGTTATGCAAAGAATATTCCAAGGAAATCCCTCCATTGCCACCAGCAGTACCTTCAATCGAACTACTGTTATAACACCTCGTTTCAATCTTTACCTTGTCGATTGCTATGGGTTTACCAACAGGGTCTCTTACCTGGATAGCCTCTGCGCCAGGACATGGGGAGTATAACCACCTGGTTCTATGAGTTCTCCAATTCGGATCAGCTGGATTATCTTGTGCAGCGCCTTGTTGGGTTCCAGGGGCATCAACGCTTACCACTGGTCGACTCGGTGCCTGATTTGGATCTTGATAATACGTCACCTCGACAACCACTTCCTTAAATTCTTTTGTGATCTCCGAATAGGCAGGGTAATTTGCTACCTGAAACGTTAGAGTGCCTACGTTCAGGTTCCATACACCAGTGTGGTTCTGATAAACTGGCTTCCAAGATGCAGAGCCCGAGACATTCATTAGTGGTCCTCCCGGATTCACGTATCCTTCGTCAGCAAGCACGTTGCTAAAACTAGCATTAGAAAATGACCATTGTTGCGTGGTCTTCTGCTCGGCTAAGAAAACTAATTGGCCATCTTGACTCACTTTTACCCAGTAGCCCCTACCAGGATCGATAAAGTTGGCCTTAGAGTAACCGTTGTTGTATCCGAAGAACTGTGATACGATTGAAGTTCCAATTGGCTCAATGGACAATGTGGCAATAGGCTCTGAAATCGAGCCGATCACATTCCACTTTGCTTTCACATCAATTGTATCACTGTCGATATGGTAACCCGTAAGTGAGATAATATCTTTGAAGGGAAACTTCAACCAATATCCAACACCATTGTCAAGGATAGTGTCCTGTGTATAACCGTTATCATACCTAAATGCACCTGAAATCGCATCAGGAAAGACACTGTCTTTCAATGAATTAGATACTGTGAGGGCAAGTGAGACCATGTTCCATCCCGCATTGATACCAAATGATAGGGTAGTTGGATTATTTACCGTAAATGTTTGTTCCACTGCAAAATTCGAACCAGCAAATGCATTATCAATCGCTTGAACACTCCAATAATACGTGCCGTTCGGTAAGTTCTTTAATACCCAACTCGTATCATGATTAGTATTCCCTATCTGGGGAACCCTCCGATATCCACTACTGTTATCTGCCATCGGTGAAACGATCTCACTTCCCCCAGGTCTTGTGCCTACACGGAGATTGTAAGTTAACGCATGTGTAGCACTTTCGTTGTCGGCTGCTTTATTCCAGTGCAAGGTTACTGTATTTTCCGTGATTAGAGATATCAGACCAGATGGTGCCGTAGGAGGTGTGTTCACAATACCAATATTGTTTCTATACAGCTTAGCAATGGATCCAGTCAACGAGGAGCCTGTGATTAATAAATCCAAATCCCCATCATTGTCATAGTCTCCCCAGGCGACCGATGCCTGATTACTTGCGCCCGTAAGTGAAACAGGAACTGGTGCAAACGTCCCACCAATGTTTCGGTATACTTTAGACTCATAACCTACGCCCGTAAACCCTGCCAAGGCGACATCCAAATTCCCATCGTTGTCAAGATCTCCCCAAACTCCAGAGCCATTCCAAACACCGCTTAACGTTGCACCTATGTCTGTAAATGTTCCACTATCATTCCGGTACACCTTCGATGTCCCTGTAAAGTTTGGATTACCATCTAAGCCTGTCACTAACAGATCTAAATCCCCATCGTTGTCATAGTCTCCCCAAGCAACCGAGCCTTGCGAAAGACCCACTAACGGTGCACCAATATCAGTAAAACTTCCTACCGCATTCCGATAGACTTTCGTGTTTCTGCTTGGTCCTGTACGACCAGATAACACGATATCTAAATCCCCATCATTGTCGTAATCTCCCCATGCAACCGAACTTCCGTAAACACCCGTTAGTGAAGCAAAAATATCAGTGAAACTTCCAGCATCGTTCCGATAGATCTTGGAGATTCCGACTGAACCTGTGTAGCCTGTCAATAGGATATCTATGTCCCCATCGTTGTCATAATCTCCCCAAGCTACTGACCCGTCCCAGACTCCAGCAATTGGAGAAGCAACATCAACAAAACTTCCTCCATCATTACGGTATAGCTTTGAGGTCCCTGTAAAGCTTGGATTACCATCATAGCCCGTGATCAGCAGATCCAGATCCCCATCGTTGTCATAGTCTCCCCAAGCGAGTGAACAATGGCTTAGGTTAGCCACCGAAGCCACTACGTCTACAAAATTCCATGTGGAGTCCGGTACAGCACCTTCCCCATCATTTCGATAGAGCCTCGAAAGGCGGTCCGACCCAGTTGCCGTCCCGCCGACTGCCAGGTCTAAATCACCATCATCGTCATAATCACCCCATGCTACCGAACTCTCATGTACTCCAGGTAACGAAGTAGCTGTTTCGCCAAAGATCGAGACAAGAGGATCGCAGACGTCGCCAATTCCATCATTATCTAAGTCGGTTTGATCTGGATTATAAGCACCTGGGCAGTTGTCCAAGTCGGTGCAGCCCTTTCCTGACAATGAGAAGTCGCAGGTTCCATCTTGGTCTGGATCAGTAGGGCATCCGTTGGTATCGACAAAGAAGCCCGGAGGCGTTCCCAGACACGCGTCTATAGCATCAGCGATACCATCTTCATCGTCGTCCAGATCACACTGTGCTCCGAAGCCGTCGCCATCTTGGTTGAGTTGATCAGGATTCGGCGTTGTCACACAATTGTCTCTAGAATCCGGAGCTCTGTCAGAATCACTATCCATACACCCAAGATCTGCTAAGTCGGTCAAACCATCAAGGTCATTGTCGACACTGTCACTGCATGTTGAGGGAAGCGCGATATCTTCCGGGGTCGATAAAGAATCGATTGGATTTGACTTGACAGCAACCTCGAGCGAGTCAGAGAAGCCATCCGCGTCGCTATCGCTGTTATACGCATCTATACCATTCAGGGACTCAAAGGTATTTTCCAATCCGTCGCTATCTTGATCACGAGAGCAACACTCATCGCAGGCGCTCGCAGGGCCTAATGCTATCACTTTGTCCCCGAGGTACTTATCCCACTCCTCTTGGGTCCAGCCATGCGGGCGGGGGGGAGGATAGCCCTCCGTACCTGGAACGTATTCTTTTTGAGTGAAGGTTTCTGCTTTTACATCGAATTCAGTGCACTGTATCCTAAGATTAGCTGGCCACTTAGAATACCATCTTACATATGATGGTCTTCCATTCTCATTCTCATTAGGAGGACCAAAGATGGGCCCACGATTATCTCCCTGAGGGTACGGACATGCCTTGTTTGGTGCACCAGGTGAATTCCCGGTCCCTACCGGACCATGCGTTTTCCCCCTATTTTCTCCACCTTTTGTATCAGTCTTACGAACTGTGAAAGAGTAATCACCACCCGGTTTTTGCAGACACCACGTCTCAACGATCAATTCTTTCTTCGTTCCGTCTTCTTTTTTGAATTCCCATATATCACTTGACAGCAAATAGTCCTTTAATCCACGTCCGTCTTCTGGGTTCATATCTTTGTCGGTTTTTTCCTCCGGGACACTGCCTGGCGGTATTCCTGGTCGGCAACCCTGCCCGTTGGGCACGCCTTGCATGTGGTCGACGGTTCTCTTAGATTTTTGCGCATATAACATAGGGCGCTCGAATAGAGCAAGCAACGGAAAAACAACTGTTACCACGAGGGTTAATATTTGTTTCTTGTGCATGAGAAATCCTTTCATATAGAAATCATTATATCACAAGTGGATTAGTGTTACAATAGTCTTGTAGTGTTTGAAAAAATTAGGAACAACTTTTTGCTGACTTGAGTATATTACTGAACAACAAATTCAAGGTCACGTTCGCAGAATTATCGGCTTCTGTCGACGAACATCACGTCAAGGGAAAACCCTTTCTCGGTGATGAACAGGTCGCCCCGCTGGTAGAACATGTTGCCCGTGAAGCTGTTTACCCGAATCCCCGCCGGCCCTGAGATGAGCGGCTTGGTGAGGTTTTGCGCGAGGAGTGCCGTGCTTGCTGCGATGAGCAAGAGTACTGTAAAAGAAAATAAGAACAATCTGTTCATGATAGCTCGCTTTTATTTATTTAGAAAATTTGGGAAGGGTGGCGCCTATGCTTCGCCCCTCCCTTTACGACACCAGAAACTGTGTTCACTAATCCACGGTGTCGGATAACCTCACCCCCGACTCCTCTCCACAAGTGGAGAGGGGATAATGGGGTGAGGTCTTTATTATGGTAATACTTACATTTGAGGCTCGGTGCTGAAAACGCCACTTACGAATCGAAAAAGGGGAATTTCAGAGCGTGAATAGGTAGGCGCAGGTTTTCCCTGTCCGCTCGACAAGTCGACCTACGGTCTCGCCTACGGCTCGTAGAGTAGAGAGTCGTCGACCGTCTTTTGGCGGAAGCCTGCGTGCTAAAATGCTCAGATGCCTACAGTACCACAGGCTAGGACGACAGACAAATCCGACCCACAAGATTCTCTGAGAAACGCTCGCATCTTGATTTTCCCCTTCTATTTCTTTATCTTTTCTATAAACATTGTATGAACATCACATGAACCAACGCATCGAAGTCAATCCCCATATCTGTCACGGCAAACCCGTTGTCCGCGGAACAAGGATCATGGTACGCAACATCCTTGGCTCGCTAGCGGGGGGAGAAACAATCAAGGACATTTTGAAAAATTTCCCCGAGCTCACCCCTGAAGATATTGAAGCTGCCATCGCTTATGCTATCGAGCTAGTTGATGATACTCAGGTGGTGATGACACCACCCTCGTGATCAAAATACTGCTCGATCAGAACATTCCCGCGCCTATTGCTGAGTGGTTGCAAGAGCACACTGGCGACGAGAGACATGGACGAGAACCCTTACAACAGAGATTCATACTCAGAATTTGAACTAAATTCAGAGACATGCAGTGCAGTATTAAACTTTTCGTCCACGTCTCGAGGCTGAGATTACATCGACTCGGCGGCTTGCATTACCCCGCATGAGCGATAGAGAGTTGTTTCACTTCTGCCAAATGCATACGATGGTTATCGTTACCTATGATGAGGATTTTCAGAATCCCCTCATGATCCCAGACATTCCTGGCTTCGGCGTTGTTCGGCTGAATGTCTATCCAACAGGATTGAAACAAACACAGGACGCTCTTCAACGTTTACTGGAAAGTTATCCAGTTGCGACATGGGAGAAAGCTTCGATCGTTGTTGACAAACATAAAATCAGGTATCAGAAAAAGTAAGTTGTTTATAGTAACATCCTGAGCACCCGCTCTGCCGAGCGGAGCGAGGCGAGAAGTTGAAGCATATGATCAGCATCTATTCTCAGTTGGGCTGTGTTCAGATTCTCTATGAGTTATTGACCGAACATCCCAATATAGTCGGGACGGAATGACCGAGGTGCTTTCGGCAGTTTTCGAACACGCTCTCCAACTCGCAGAGACGACCACATTATTACATTTTTCACATGATTTTGGTTAATAGATACACCGTTCTTACGCACTCAAACTTTGGGAAGGGCGGCGCCTATGCTTCGCCCCTCCCTTTGCGACACCAAAAACTGTGTTCACTAATCCACGGTGTCGGATTACCTCACCCCCGACCCCTCTCCACAAATTGGAGAGGGGATAATGTGGTGAGGTCTTTATTATGTTAATACCTACATTTGAGGCTCGCTGCTGAAAACGCCACTTACGAATCAAAAAGGGGAAATTTCAAGGCGTGGATCGGTAGCCGCAGGTCTTTAGCCTGCGCTCCAAGGATGACACCGCCTTGCTCGTTACGCAACCTGAAGAGTTGCGGCTACGGCTGTTTTCATTGATTTTCTTTTCGTATAATTTCAAGTTTCAATGTTAACCATATCCATTAATTTGTGAACATGCTTTACGCAGAGCGTCGCTTTATGCATTCCCACGCAGGAGCGTGGGAACGAGAAGAAAAATGTCACACCCGTCCCACCTATGTTTGGCGGGACAATCGGGTGTCCAGTATCCCACTTCTCCTTGTTTCTGGATTCCCGACAGAAGCATTCGGGAATGACAGGGAGAGAAGGCGAACTTTTTGGAAAGCGACTAGATGGAAAATCCACCAGCCGATGGTGAAATTTCCACCACTCATTGGTTGATTTTACACTCACCGTCGAAGCATCCGAAAAACTTGAATCTATGTCTATGAAGCGTTATATTCAATCAAGTGAATCTTGATCTAGTCAAAGGACAAATCAAAGCATGGAAATTTAGGCTTTCTGATCACGCAGAAGAAGAACGAAATAATGATGGGATTGAAATTCGCGAGATTCGTCAGGCATTACTGAGTGCTGAACTTCTTGAAGATTATCCTCAGGATAAACGAGGACCCAGTTGCTTACTATTAGGGTTTGATGCACAGAATAGACCTATTCACGTTGTCTGTGGGCTTGACAAGAACGAGATTGTTGTCATCATTACAGTATATGTCCCATCGATGCCAAAGTGGAAGAATCCCCGAGAAAGGAACATCGTCATATGAGCAATACATTCGAATACTGTTATCAGTGTGGAGGGGTACTCCAATTACAGCGAGTAAAGAAAATTCATACGTGGAAGGGAGAACTCATTGGAGTTATTGAAAACGTCCCGGCATGGGTTTGCAATCAGTGCGGCGAACGATACTACGACGGTGAGGTGCTTGAAAAGATCGATCGCATGATGAAAGAAAGAACTACACCAACACGCACTTTTACAGTTCCTGCGTACGTCTATTAGCCGTGAGGCTCAGCAGTGAATCGTTCCCGCACAAAGGCTCCCTCCTATAGCTCTTTGACCTAACATGCGAAATTTTCTTGGAAGCGCAACCTATCCGCCAGAAGCGAGATGCCTTCGGCAAAGAGTTGCGGCTACCAGATTGAACTATCCGTGGCTGTCCAAAAAGTTCTGCTGGGAAGCGTAGAGCGAACTTCAGTTCGCTCAAATGGTCAGAAAAGCGAGATAATAGTTGTTGCATAAATTCTTTCCACATTGGATACATGATGAACCAATTCTCGGATTTCATATCGCTCCTCTGGAGCTCAAAATAACTCTTTGGGGCAAAGCTATAAACATTTTGTCCCTAACGGGACGGCATAACCGAATACCATCAGACTTGTTCAAAACGCTCCGGAGGAGCGCAATGTTTATAGATCGTTTAAAAAGAAGCCAATAAAGCCCCAGCGGGGCGACATGTGTTTCGTTCAAGTGTTTCAGAACCAATTCTAATGTGGAAGAAACTTTTGCAATTGCTATAATTTCGCTCTACATTCTTGTTTCAATTCTTTTTGGTCAGCCTCGGATTAAGGGGTGGGGTTCTGACGGTACCGTCTATTCGTTGTCGCCTGACTGACGAATTTGTCGCCATCCCAGTAGCGCACACCCCGGCGGAGGGAATCCAAATAGCGCTCACTGCTTACCCGTTCGTTCAGTTCTTTGCTTAGCGGAAGGACATTCACAACACGTTTCGTTGGATCGAATGGGGCAACCTTGACGACACGCATCAACGAATCGAAATGGAAGCTTAACGTAAAGACATAATCCGGCTTGAAAATAGCATGCGGGGTGTATGTCACACCAACTTGGTAAAACGATTGCAGCCATATTTCAAGTCGCCCTGCCCTTCCATAGAGGTATCGTGGATACGTCAGATACCAGTCAGGAAGTCCTTCCAGCCAAGTGTGCGGAAGAAGCAGGTAATACTTTGCCGTTCCAGGCACCATACCCTCTGGTTGAACTCCAAACGGAATCGGCGCATACCCTTCGATATAACGTGGATCAAAAACCACAAGGACAGGGTCTCGATCCATCGTGTAGCCTCCACAAACGATTTCATCGATTCCGTCCATGTCAATGTCACCTCGTTCAAAGTACGTGAGGTAACCAGCCTGCCAGAATTCACTCAACACATCTCCCGTCGCCGGATCGATTCGTACGACCGCTGCAGGAAATTCAACGGCATTCTCAAGATGGGCTATCAAATCTGTCTTTCCATCACGGTCAAAATCACCAGCAATAATTGACGTGCAAAGATAATCGCCCGGATATTCCTTTCCGTTGTACCTGGGCTTCAAGGCATAATCTCGCTTCCAACGCACTTTGCCATCTGCGCTATAACATGTGAGAAACCGCTTCCGGTTTTTTGTTTCATCTCCGAATTGAAGATAGTAAGCACAGAGTACCTCATTCGTACCATCATTATCAACATCTGCCACCTCAATGAGTTTCTTGTTGCCTGCAAGCAGATCGAGCGAATCGAAACGCGGTCCGATATGCGCACGCCAAAGCTCTTGCCCCATCTTATTGTAAGAAATTAAGAATTCCCCTTGTGGCCTGGCATAAGATGGATTGAAATCCGTAATTGTATCCTTTGGTGAGAATAACAACATGCCTACGATTGCTGCAGCCGCTGCAAAACCCGATGTTGAACTGACAACAGGGTGTCGTATGATAAATTGTGCCACGCGAATCGGCAAGCGGCGCTCGTCCTGAGGAACGGGTGGGCGGTCAACGAACGAGTGATATGGAATAATTCTATCTCTTATTGAAAGAGCGGTCGATCTCTCCATTTCCTGGATGCGAAAAAATTCGTCTACTTCGGTATAGTACTCTGTCATTTCCGCTACGAGGGATCGACAGTCTTCGCACTCGCTTAAGTGCGCTTCAATTTCATCTCGCTGAGCTTTTATCTCTTCGCCTCCCAAGACATAGTACAATAGAACTTTTTCATCCGGGTGCGGTATTGGCATACTCTTCATCTTCCATTATGATAATACTGACATTTCGAGCACGGTGCTGAAAATTGCGCAACCTGAAGGTCGTGGCTACCACACATTTTCCGGTAGCCGCAGGTCTTTAGCCTGCGAAAGACGATTGGAATCGCAACCATTAATCCCATTCAGCAAAATTATACACCGTTGATCCCTTGAATTCATATTTCTTCCAGTCGTCCACGATTCCCTTTCGGACGGGATTCTGGAGAACATACTGGATATGTTTCCGAATATCTTCATCTTTTCTGAGAATGTGATCATAGAAATCTTTTTGCCAGCGGACATGAGGGAAATTCCTTGCAAGCCAGAACCCAGTCTTTTGTTTAAATGCCTTAATGGCATCCAAGGGTTTTGCGTGTCCGTGCATTCCCTGAAGGATGATATGGCAATGGTCGGACATGAAGAGGTAAACGATTATCTCGCATCCGTATTGTTTTCTCACATCCGCGAGAATTCGGACGAACTCATTCACAATATGGTGTTGAGTGAATATAGGTATCCGATTTTTGATGCAAAGGGTGAAGGAAACGATCACGTGACCTTCATAGATTTCCTCTGCTAGCCGGTGTTTTTTCTCGACAATGGGTTTTTGTGTTGTCCTCATAAAATATCAAACGCTGTTATTTCAATCTGTCATCCATCATTTCCACATTACGCAACCTGAAGAGTTGCGACTACCACTACCGTGTGATGGTAGGCGCAGGTCTTCAGCCTGCGTTACGGAGCAAACCATGTGTTACGCAACCTGAGGGTTGCGGCTACCAGGTTTTCAGACACTTTCGAAAGTCCTGACACCCCTTTGTCTCGAATGACTACCTAAGAATGCTGACATTACATTGCCTTTAATGCTTCTTTCATCCGATTTTTAGCAATACGAGCCAAGTATTCGATCACAGCTCGGTGATCCGAAACGTATCGCTCACGAGTCAATCCGGGCATTGCTGTTTTCAAACACTCAAAATACGAAACTCTTTCACGCTCCTCGGTTCCTCCGAACTCACTGTTCAACGAAGCTGCAATCGTATTCACATAACAAGTAAAAAGCTCCTGACTGTATTTGCCATTCGAAACATATTTAGGATAGAATTCATCGGACAATTCAGCACAAATTTTTTCTGTCAACTGTTTTATTCTATTGATATCCGGTTCTTGGAGTTCCACGAACTCCGCTTCTTCCGGTTGAGTCTCCCATCTCGAGACATAAACATCCTTAAACAGAAGTGCCACGGTAATGAGAGGTACCATGCGCTTATACTCTCCCTGTTCTACTAAAATCTTTTCTAGTTTCTTCAACATCTCAGGCACTGTATCGT
>JACQVI010000012.1 GCA_016209795.1 Ignavibacteriota bacterium | reverse complement strand
GTGTGTAACAAAGAACATCCTCTGTGTTCGCAGGGTTGATGTTTGGAACACGTTTCCCGCTTGACGATTCTACCCACTTGCCGTTGATGTAGTTTTTCAGTGTCGGAATTGACTGTTTTTTTACTTCTCTTCGTTCAAGTGTTGAGACTTCGGGCTGCATAATGAATTCCTTCAGGTTTGAGGTTACAGGTTAGGGGTTCGAGGTTTGAAACCATACTCCAACCTCGAACCCGTAACCAATATAAGACTTCATTTCATCAAAATCATCTTTTTCATAGATGAAAAAGATCTTCCATTTCCAACAACAGTTAATCGATAGAAATATATACCACTTGGAAGAGTTGACGCATCCAACGAGACTGTATATTTTCCTGCCGTTTGGTTCTGATGTACTAATTGCATCACATCATTGCCGAGTACATTGAAAATCGAAAGTTGAACGTACGATGCCGAGGCGAGGTCATAATCGATCGTTGTTCTTGGATTAAAAGGATTTGGGTAATTCTGTTTCAATGCAAATTGATCAGGAATGCCCGGTTCTCGCTCTTTCACAGAAGTTGTCGTAATAGCAATGAGCACTCCGGTATCTCCAGGGTGTGCTATAACTTTATTATAGAAATAGCCAAAGGGTAGGTTTTGAAGATCAAAAGAATAATTGTACACTTTATCCGTAACCAGCATGGTAAAAGTTCCTGTACCTGAATCCGAATAGGTAAATGATTGGCACGAATCAAGATTAGTTGCAAGCAGCATTATCGAGAAGTTGGGTGCATTTCCATCGATCAATACTTGTCCCTGGATCGACGAGTTCACTTTATACGCAGTAAGGTTGTGAACAATACTATCACCGGAATTGAGAACAGGTAATCGCCCATACCCAAGCAAATGAGTTGTTATCGGTCGCTCCTGAGAGAACGGTTCAGCGATCCACCATTCATGTCCAATGAGATCGCTTGCCAACACACCAATTTGGAAATATCCGGATGCGTCTGTTTGCGCATCATATACTGCACCGCTCGGGCCCGTGTCAACCCTTGCAATGTAGACGTTTTCACCAAAGATGGGCATGTCATTATCATCCTTAAGATACCCCACAACTTGGGCGGCAGCCTGCTGAAAAGTAAAATTGATTCCTGTGTGACTACTACCATTTGCAACAGTAGTTTCAGCGGGAGTCACGATATGCGGCGGGAGCTGGTTTTCAACGCGAATTCTCCACGGGATAGGGTTTCCATCGTCAAGCATAGCAATGGTATAATTTCCATTCACATCTGTCAGCCCATCCCAGAAAATACCGTCGCCTGTATCACGGCTCGCTTCGACTAAAATATATTGTGCACTGTATCCAGACGGCGGTGTGACTGTTCCCGAAATTGTAAAATCGGGGGAGGGAAGAGGAAGAATAGTTCCTGCGACCATCTCACCTGCATTGTTATGGGTGAATTTTAAGATATATTTCTGTGGAGCAAGTCCGACAGGGAATATGAGTACCACATGACCATTGGCAACACCATCGACATCCGGCGGTCCGCCTTCCCCGCTGGGGTCTCCATCCGTTTGGGGAAATAGAAAGATGTTTTTATCGGTACTCTGATCGATGACTTGATTATCGTTAACATCAAGCCAGACTTCGCCGATTGCAGTTTGTCCTGTAGGAATATCATATTCCCAATGGATTGTATCACCTGATGTCATGGTGAAGCTTGTACTGGATCCATTGACAATCAGGTTTGTTACCTGTGCACTGGCTTGTAAACTGAGGCAGATTACAAGAGCAACGGGAAAAATGCAGGAAAAAGTTTTCATGAAAGATTCCTTATATTGTGATAGATGAAGTTAGTTAGTTGTTATTTCATTTACAATGAACAATGTAATATTCATGGCTTGCATTCCCAAATCTATTTCTTCCTAGTAGCAATCAACGGTGGTACCATCGCGCAAAGCGGAACTCACTCATGCTTTATAGCGTAGTGTCCTAACCTTCAACGCCATTCTCAAAGCTTCTTTATCGATCACGACTGTTTTCTTCTTCGGTTTTACCTGAATATCGTAGATTTGCATGAAATCATGGCCAAGGAGAATATCATAGCATGGATCAAGCGTTGCGTCGGAGACAACATAACAGATATGAGGAACCCAGAGGTTCAGTAAATTAACTTCTATATTGACAATATGGGTTGCAACGAATTGGCCATCACCAAATCCATGAAACAATTCTGGATCAGGGAGTTCGGCAAGTCCTTTCATTGATGAAGCGACAGAATATCGAATAAATGTTCGTGGTAAACCTGTATCGAAATAAAACTGCAGTAGTATCCCTCTCTCTTTCTTTCTCGTTCGAACTCTAAATGTCTTGATGATATCTCCCATTTATTTATCCTTTCTTAATTTCCTTATCTGCCATTGTGAGCGCTTCATCAAACACCCTCACGCCTTTATCAATCTCTTCCTTTGTCACAATCAGCGGCGGCGCAATCACAAGATGGCTCACCCACGCCTGAATGAACACGCCGTTCTTCATCATCTCAGCTGCAATCTTGTCTACAAGTAATGGTGAGCCGTTCACTTTGTGGGCGTAGGTGTTGAACGGTTCTTTCGTTTTCTGGTTTTTCACCAACTCGACTGCCCAGAAGAGTCCGATGCCACGCACGTCTCCGATGGATGGATGCTTGACTTTGAGGGCGTTCAACTTCTCTCCCAAGTATGCACCCATCTCATTGGCTCGCTCTAAAAGATTGAGACGTTTGTACTCATTGATGGCGGCAATCGCTGGAGCGAGCGTGAGTGGATGCGCTTCGTAGGTGTGTCCGTGTGCGAAGTAGTGATCTTCAAAGTAATCGGCAATTTTCTTTGTCGTGGCACACAGTCCGAGTGGAACGTACGCAGAGGTAATTCCTTTGGCTGTTGTGAGGATATCCGGCTTCACGTCCCAATGATCGACTGCGAACCACTTGCCTGTGCGTCCCCAGCCGCTCATGACTTCATCGGCAATCAGCAAGACGTTGTGCTTATCGCAGATTTCCCTAAGCCGAGGCATGTATTCTTTCGGAGGAATCAGCACTCCGTTCGTACCGACAACCGGTTCCACGATCACGGCAGCCACATCGCTTTCGTTGTTAATCATGTGGTCGATGTATTCGACGCAGGCTATTTCACATTCGGGATAATGGTGATTAAGCGGACAGCGGTAGCAGTACACTTCTGGAGCAAAGATCACGCCGGGGATTTTCCCTGCCGGCTCCATTGCCCATCGTCTTGGGTCGCTTGTCGCCGCAATCGAGCCCATCGTCGAGCCGTGATACGAATGATATCGTGCGATGATTTTTGTCTTCCCTGTGTACATCCGTGCGATCTTGAAAGCCGCTTCGTTCGCTTCTGTACCGGAGGTAGCGTAGAAAAACTTTTCCAATCCTTTTGGTAACACTTCGAGCAACAGTTTGCTCAATTCCGCTCGAACGTCCGTCGCAAATCCCGGTCCAATGAACGCGAGTTTCTTTGCCTGCTCTTCAATCGCTTTGATGACAGCTTGGTTCTTGTGTCCAAGGTGACAGCACATCAGCTGTCCGGAAAAGTCCAGGTACTTCTTTCCTGATGAATCGAGGAAGTAGCATCCTTCTGCATCGACGATGTGCAGCGGCTTCCAGTTTTTCTGGAATGCCCACGTGCGATAGGTGAACTGAGCGGTGACTTCAGAAACATTCAGCTTCTTAAGGTTCGTATGATTCATAAACGCTTTCTCACTTTCAAAAAGGTTTGAGGCCATATGCGTTAGGTGTAAGGTTTATTTGTCTATCACCCATAACCTTTGACCTAAAACCTGTTCTACGGTAACAACTCCGTCATCTCCTTGTACATCTCTGGTCGCCTATCTCGGAAAAACTGCCAGACATTTCTGACTTCCTGAATCTCATCTAAATTCAAATCCGCTACGACCAATTCATCCTTATCACGTCCTGCCTGTGCAATAATTTTTCCTCGTGGATTACAGAAATAACTTTTCCCATAGAACTCACCAATATTCCATGGCGCTTCGTACCCAACACGATTGATTGCACCAACGAAGTATCCATTGGCGACGGCATGAGCCGGCTGTTCAAGCTCCCATAAGTATTCTGAAAGACCTGCTACAGTCGCCGATGGATTAAAAAGAATTTCCGCACCTTTCAACCCAAGGATGCGTGCACCTTCGGGGAAATGTCTATCGTAGCAAATGTATACACCAACATCGGCATAAGCAGTTTTGAATACAGGATAGCCGAGGTTCCCCGGCTTAAAATAAAACTTTTCCCAGAATCCCGGATCGACGTGCGGGATGTGCGTCTTACGATATTTGCCAAGGTACGTTCCATCTGCGTCGATGACTGCTGCACTATTATAGTAGACGCCGGGAATCTCGACTTCGTAGATAGGAACGATGAGGACCATCGAGAATTTCTTAGCAAGCTCTTGCATCAATTTTGTGGTCGGTCCTTCGGGAATTTTCTCTGTCATCGCATACCACTTGGTCTTCTGTTCAGCACAGAAATAAGGACCATAAAAGAGTTCTTGCAGGCAAAGTATTTGAACCCTTTTCTTTGATGCTTCCTCAATCAGTTTGACGTGCTTATCGATCATTGCTTTTTTGATCGTTTCAATTGGCTGCTCGGTTGAGGAAGCCAATGTTGCTTGAATAAGTCCGCCGCGGACAGTTCTGGGCATAACTTCGTTTCCTTTTCTTGTAAGCCCAAGTTGACCTTTGGCTTGAGTGCCATCCGAAAAACCGTTGAAACGGTTCACAATTCCTATTTCTTACTTGATAACCCACGACTAAAGTCGTGGGTTAGTCGGCCATAAATCCCAATCACGAATTGCTTCAGCAGTTTCTTTATCAGAGCGGTCAACTTGAATTATGAGAACAATACTATTGCCGACGGTTTAATTTGAGCATTTTTGAGAAAAGAATCAAATACGAGGAAAAAAAGTTTGTCGTTCTTCCACCTATGGATTCGGCGTCAGTTCGCTATCAAGAAGGTCACGAGGATTGTCATAGACAATGACGAGCGTGAACACTCCATCGTCCTAAAACCAATCACGAGAGAGTACATTCACAGTCTGCGGGGCAAGTTCAAAGAGAGGGGGTTGATGGATTGCATATAGTTTCTGGAAATTGCGATATCACTGACTATTTAGAAGTCTTTTTAAATCTTCAATGAAGTGTTCAAACATCTTAACTTTCTTGCTTTCTTCAACTTGTAGCTCGCTCATTACGTAGCTTCCGTCCGTGTCAACTTCCACTATCGCTCTACCTTTCTTAGCAGGGTGTTTTGTAGTTAACGTACCGTCTTCATCAGGAGTTACAAAAAAGACTTTAATATGTTCGGTAACTTTATCCTTAGAAAGTTTCAGTTTTTGGCGAAGTTCAAGATGCTTTACGAAACTGAGATTCAAAGTATTTGAGATTTTCTTTCAGCCACTGGAAGAAATCCCTTTCACAACAATCAACAAATGACTGAAATTTCTTCTTTGTGAATTTGATCCCTTGCTCGTGGCAGTATTCTTGGTAGAAGGACTGAATTTCTTTCACATTGATGATTGATCGGGTAGATTTCATATAAATTCCTTTCCT